>DATFDN010000559.1:0-18251 GCA_035252035.1 Acetobacteraceae bacterium
GGCTGCGCGCGCGGGCACTGGACCGCTTTGGGCATCCGCTCACCCCGGCGCAGGCGGTCGCCCTGGCGGAGATCGATGCCGACCTTGCCGCGCCGCGCCGGATGCTGCGACTGCTGCAAGGCGATGTCGGCTCCGGCAAGACGATGGTGGCGCTGCTCGCCATGCTGCGCGCCGTGGAGGCGGGCGCCCAGGCGGCGCTGATGGCGCCGACCGAGGTGCTGGCCCGCCAGCACCACCGCACCCTCTCGCGCCTCTGCCCGCTGCCGGTGGCGCTGCTGACCGGCTCGGTGAAAGGCGCGGAACGGGCGCGCATCCTGCGCGGCCTCGCCGACGGCGACTTGAAACTGGTGGTCGGCACGCACGCGCTGTTCCAGGAGCAGGTCGCCTATCGCGACCTCGCGCTCGCGGTGATCGACGAGCAGCACCGGTTCGGCGTGACGCAGCGCCTGATGCTGGGGGAGAAGGGTGAGCGGACCGATCTTCTGGTGATGACCGCGACGCCGATCCCGCGCACCCTGCTGCTGACCCAGTGGGGCGAGATGGATGTCAGCCGGCTGACTGGCAAACCCGCCGGGCGCCAGCCGATCCGCACCACCCTGCACTCGCTCGCCACAATGCCCGACGTGCTGGACGCGCTCGCGCGCAAGCTCGCGGAGGGCGCGCAGATCTATTGGGTCTGCCCGCTGGTGGCGGAGAGCGAGCTATCCGACCTAGCAGCCGCCGAGGCCCGCTTCGCGCTGCTGCGCGAACGGTTCGGCGACGTCGTCGGCCTCGCGCACGGCCAGCTCGACGCCGAGCGGCGTGACGCGGCGCTCGCCGACTTCGCCGCTGGGCGGGTCCGGCTGCTGGTGGCGACCACGGTGATCGAGGTTGGCGTCGATGTGCCTGCGGCGAGCATCATGGTGGTCGAGCACGCCGAGCGCTTCGGCCTGGCGCAGCTTCACCAGTTGCGCGGCCGCGTCGGGCGCGGCGAGACCGCGAGCTTCTGCCTGCTGCTGCACGAGGATGGCCTGAACGAGCTGGCGAAGCGCCGCTTGTCGATGCTGCGCGACACGGAGGATGGTTTCGTGATCGCCGACGCCGATTTCCGCCTGCGCGGCGGCGGCGACCTGCTCGGCACCCGCCAGGCGGGGCTGCCCGGCTTCCGCCTCGCCGACCCGATCGCCCATGAGGGCCTGCTCCACATGGCGAGCCGCGACGCCGCCCTGCTCATCGAGAAAGATCCGACGCTGACCGAGCCGCGCGGTCAGGCGGCGCGCGTGTTGCTGCGGCTGTTCGAGCAGATCGAGGCGATGCGCACGCTGCTGGCCGGGTAGACTGTTACCGGACGTTCGCAACGTACCTACTAGAAAGTAGGGCGGAAAAGCGCAGTGCATTCCGCCTCTTACGGAAATGCGCGCGGAAGGCGGCGGAATGCGCTGCGCTTTTCCACCCTACGATTCCGGCGAGAAATTGTCGGCCGGCGTCAGGGCAAAACGTTTATTGTCCCTGCTTCTGGAACACCATCGTGTCGCCCCCGGAGGTCAGCCGCAATTCCTGGCCGTTGTTGGCGAGCGTGTAGGTGTCCCTCTCCGTCATCGCCCGCCTGTTGCCGCCGGAGGCGTTGGTCGGCTTGAAAACCAATTCGCCCGGCTTGTCTCCTGAGGGCTGCTTCTGCGTGTAGGTGCCCGTCATGCGGCGAACCGTCTGGTTGCCCTGATGCGTCTCGCTGTTCCACTTGCCGTCGGGCATGACGTTCATATCCATCGTGACATTCTCACCCAGATCGGCCTTCCAGTGTCCGGCAACACTTTGATCGGCGAGAGCGGCGGCGGCCGTGGCCAATGAGAACGCAGCCGCCATGATGAGTGCGCGCATGATCTGTCTCCTTAAGTGATTTGTTTCGGTCACTCCGCCTGCCTGGGCGCATCCTGGCAAGTCACGACGGGGTGAATATCTTGGGAGGAAGGTCACGTCGCGACCGAATACCCGCCATCCACCGGGATTGCCGTGCCGGTCACGAAATCCGATCCCCCGCCGGCCAGGAACACCGCGATCCCGGCCAGGTCGGCGGGCACGCCCCAGCGCCCGGCGGGCGTGCGGGCTTGCACCCGTTCATGCAGCCCGTCCACCTGGCGGCGCGCGGTGCGCGTGAGGTCGGTGTCGATCCAGCCGGGCAGCACCGCGTTCACCTGGATGTTGTCCTTCGCCCAGGCGGTGGCGAGGGCGCGGGTCATCTGCACGATGCCGCCCTTGCTGGCCGCGTACGGCGTCGCGTAGGGGGCGCCGAAGATCGACATCATCGAGCCTATATTGATGATTTTCCCCCCGCCCGCCTGGCACATCGCCGGATGCGCGGCCTGGGCGCAAAAGAAGGCGCTGGTCAGGTTGGTGTCCAGGACGTGGCGCCATTCGGCCTCGGTGTAGTCCTGCGGCATCTTGCGGATCGACGTCCCGGCGTTGTTGACCAGGACATCGAGCCGGCCGAACTTGGTCAGGGTCTCCGCGACCAGGCTCAGGCAGGCGGCGCGGTCCGTCACGTCCGCGGCGACGAAGTGGCAGCGCGCGCCCAACGCCTCGATCCGTTCCCGCGCGGCCCGCGCCTTCGACGCGTCGCGCCCGGCCAGGACCAGCGCCGCGCCCGCCTCCGCCAGCCCTTCCGCCATCCCGAGCCCGATGCCGCCATTGCCGCCAGTCACGATCGCGACGCGGTCCGTGAGATCGAACAGCCGCATGTCTGACACTCCTCCCCTGCTCTACCCCGTGCCTGACTCTATGGCATACCCGCGATGTCATCGGAACGGAGCCCCCATGCCCTCCTCCACCGCCGAGCCGGCCGCGCCCGCGCGGCGGGGACGCCTGCGCGGGGCACGGATGGAGGGGCTCGCGCTGCTGGCCGTCACCGCCTGCTCCTGGGGGCTGAACTGGCCGGTGATGAAATTCATCCTCTCCGAGCTGCCGCCCTTCACCTCGCGCACCATCGGGGCGGCGCTGGGGCTGGCCTTCGCCCTCCTGCTCGCCTGGGCGCGCGGGGAGCGGCTGCGTCCGCCGCGCGACCAGCTCTGGCCGCTGGTGGTGTTCGCGAGCCTCAACTACGGCGGCTTCTCGGTGTTCACCACGATCGCGCTGGTCTGGCTCCGCGCGAGCGAAGCGGTGGTCATCACCTATACCTTGCCGATCTGGGCGGCGCTGCTCGCCTGGCCGATGCTGGGCGAGCGGCCGACACCGCGGCGCGTCGTCGGCATGGCGTTGGCGCTCGCGGGCGTCGCGCTCCTGGTCGGGGCGGATCAGATGCGCGCCGGTGGGTCCGATTGGCCCGGCATCACCAGCGCGTTCCTCGCCGCCGTGTTGTTCGGCCTTGGCACGGTGGTCGCCAAGCGGCGGCCCTTGCGAATGCCTCCGATCGCTGGCGTGGCCTGGCAGATCGGGCTCGGCTCGATCCCAGTCCTGATCCTCGCTCTTTTCGAGCAGCCGGACTGGGTGCGGGCGACGCCGCTCGCCTGGATCGGCTTCGTCTATGTCGGGGTCATGCCGATGACCGTTGCCTACCTGACCTGGTTCCGCGCCCTCGCGCTGTTGCCCGCCTCGATCGCCGCGACGAGCGTGTTGCTTTCGCCGCTTGTCGGCGTGCTCGCCTCGGCCGCGCTGCTCGGCGATCCGCTCGGCCCCCGCCAGCTCCTCGCGCTCGCCATCACGCTGACCGGGGTCGGGCTAGCCGCGCGATCGTGAATCCGGTGTGACGCAGGCACATGGCAAACCCTCGCCGTTGGCGCTAAAACGCCAGGCCATGCACCCGTTCCAGGATCTCTGCCGCCGCGCGCTCGACGACATCCGTGCCCAGGGGCGCTACCGGCGCTTCACGCCCCTGCGCAAGCAGGCCGCGTCCTTCCCGTACTACCGCCGGGCGGACGGAACCCAGGTTCTGGTCTGGTCCTCCAACGACTATCTCGGCATGGGCAACCATCCGGTGGTGATCGAGGCCGCCTGCGCGGCGGCACGCGAGATGGGCGCGGGCGCGGGCGGCACGCGCAACATCAGCGGCACCAGCCCCGTCCATGACGCGCTGGAGGCCGAGCTGGCCGCGATGCACGGCAAGCAGGCGGCGCTGCTGTTCACCTCGGGTTTCGTCTCCAACCAGGCGACGCTCTCGACGATCCTGAACTCCATGCCCGGCTGGGTGGTCTTCTCCGACGAGAAGAACCACGCATCCATGATCGCCGGCATCAAGGGATCGAAGGCGGCCTGCCGCATCTTCCGCCACAACGACCCCGCGCACCTCGACGCGCTGCTCGCCGAGGCGCCGCGGGAGGCGCCGAAGCTGGTCGCCTTCGAATCCGTCTATTCGATGGATGCCGACATATCGCCGGTCGCCGCGATCTGCGATGCCGCCGCGCGCCACGGCGCGATGACCTATCTCGACGAGGTCCACGCGGTCGGCATGTACGGCCCGACCGGGGCGGGCGTCGCCGAGCGCGATGGGGTCGCGGGCCGGATCGACGTGATCGAGGGCACGCTCGCCAAGGCGTTCGGCTGCCATGGCGGCTACATCGCGGGCGACGCGACGATGGTCGATTACATCCGCTCGGTCGCGCCGGGGTTCATCTTCACCACCTCCATGCCGCCGATGGTCGCGGCGGCGGCGCTGGCGAGCATCCGGCAGGTCCGCAAGGACGCCGCGCGCCGGGAGCGCCTGTTCGAGCGGGCGGAGACGCTGAAGCGCCGGTTCGACGCGGCCGGCCTGCCGCGCCTTCCGTCGCAGAGCCACATCGTCCCGCTGCATGTCGGGAACGCCGCGCGCTGCTTCGAGGTCAGCCGCCGGCTGCTGGACGAGTTCGGCATGTATGCCACGCCGATCAACTATCCGACCGTGCCGCGCGGATCGGAGCGGCTGCGCTTCACCCCAGGGCCGCTGCACACCGACGCGATGATGGACCAGTTGATCGAGGCGCTGTGCCACATCCTCCAACCAGCGCTCGCGGCCGCCTGACTTGGCTGACGCACGGCCGCTGATCCGCCTGGCGCCCGGCCAGGGGCGGCGGCTGCGCGCCGGCGCGCCCTGGGCCTTCAGCAACGAGATCGCGATGAGGCCCGAGTACCGCCGCCTGGAGCCGGGCGGGCTGGTGCGGCTGGAGGGCGATGACGGCGTCCGGTTCGGCGCGGCGATGTTCAACCCGCACAGCCTGATCGCGGCGCGCGTGCTGGACCGCGACCCCGACGCGGCGATCGACGCGGCATGGATGCGCGGGCGGCTGGAGCAGGCGGCGGCGCTGCGCAAGCTTGTCTGCGATGGCCCCTATCACCGCTTGGTCTACGCCGAGGCCGACCGCCTGCCTGGCCTGGTGATCGACCGCTGCGACGATGTCGCGGTGGTGCAGGCGAACGCGGCCGGGATGGACCGCCTGACGCCGTGCATCGTGGCGGCGCTGCTGGATGTGCTGCCGTTGCGGGCGGTTGTCGCGCGCAACGATTCGGGCGCGCGCCGGCATGAGGGATTGCCCGAGCAGGTCGCGTTGCTGCACGGCTCGGACTCCGCCGCGGTGGTGGAGGAAGGCGGGGTGCGCTTTCCGATCGATCCACTGGCGGGCCAGAAGACCGGGTGGTTCTTCGACCAGCGGCCGAACCGGGACCGGATCGCGGCCATGGCGGGGGGAGCGCGCGTGCTCGACGTGTTCGCCCACACGGGCGCCTTTGGCCTGCGCTGCGCCGCCATTGGGGCGCATGGCGTGACATTGGTGGATTCAAGCGCGCCGTCGCTTGATCAAGCGATGGCGACAGCGGCGCGCAACGGCCTCGCCGGGCGCGTGCATGTCCGCCGGGCGGACGCGTTCGAGGCGCTCGCCGCCCTGGCGGAGACCCGAGAGCGGTTCGACATCGTGATCTGCGACCCGCCCGCTTTCGCCAAGTCGCGCAAGGACACCGCCGCCGGGCTGCGCGCCTATGGGCGACTGGCGCGATTGGCCGCCTTGGTGGTGGCGCCGGGCGGGTTCCTGTTCATCGCCTCGTGCAGCCACCACGCGCCGCTTGATGCCTGGGCCGGGCAGGTGGCCGAGGGGCTGCGCCGCGCCCGGCGCGAGGCGAGCATCATCGCGACGACCGGCGCCGGGCCAGATCATCCAGTGCATCCGCATTTGCCGGAGACGGCGTATCTCAAGGCGCAGCTTCTCCGCCTATTCTGAGGTCCGATGGCGGACGTTGTTGCCGCCCAAGGCTCCGTTTCCGTAATGATGGAAACCGAACTGATGGTCGCACGGCTTGTGGTTGCAACCGCGCCAGCCTAAACTTTAGCGCGATAGCAGGGGGGAAGGCCATGACCTTGATAACGAGGCGCCAAGCCGTAGTGGCAACGCTCGCCGGTCTCGCCATGTCGCGACACGCCGGAGCGCAGAGCCCTCCGGCCGGGATCGACCAGGCGCTCCGCGCGGCCATAGCATCCGGCTCGGCACCGGGAATCGTGGCGGTCGCGGCCACCGGCAAAGGGCCGCTTTACGCCGGCGCGTTCGGAAAGCGCAACGCCGAAACCGGACCCGACATGACCCCCGATTCAGTGTTCTGGATTGCCTCCATGACCAAGGCAGTCACGACCACCGCGGCCATGCAGATGGTCGAGCAAGGCAAGCTCTCGCTTGACGCGCCGGCTGGCGACATCCTGCCCGAGCTGCGCGCGCCGCAGGTGCTGGAGGGCTTCGATCCGTCGGGCACGCCAAGGCTGCGTCCAGCGGAGCGGCCGATCACACTGCGCCAGTTGCTGACCCACACAGCGGGCTTCTCTTACGATCTCTGGAACGCCAACATCGGCCGGTACGAGAAATACGCCCATTTGCCGGAGCTTATCACCTGCAAGAACGACGCCTTGAAGACGCCCCTTGTGTTCGATCCGGGCGATCAATGGCAGTATGGCACCAATATCGACTTCGCCGGCAAGATGGTTGAACGAGTCAGCGGCCAGCGGCTTGAGGAGTATTTCCACGAGCACATCTTCGGCCCGCTCGGCATGGCGGACACCAGCTTCCGGCTCAATCCCGCGCAGCGTTCGCGGCTGGTCTCCATGCACGCGCGCCAGCCTGATGGATCGCTCAAGCCGATTGCGTTCGAGATGCCGCAGAACCCGGAGTTCTACATGGGCGGCGGCGGCCTCTACTCCACGGCCCCCGACTACCTGAAGTTCACGCAAGTGTTCCTGCACCAGGGCAGCTTCAACGGCGCGCAGGTGCTGCGGCCGGAGACGGTGGCTGAGATGATGCGGAACCAGATCGGCGAACTCAACGTGGTCAAGCTCGTGACGGTCCAGCCGCAAAGTTCCGCCGATGCCGAGTTCTTCCCTGGCATGGTGAAGAAGTGGGGGCTCGGCTTCATGATCAACACCGAAACGGCCCCGACAGGGCGCAGCGCCGGCAGCCTGGCATGGGCTGGCCTCGCCAACACGTATTTCTGGATCGATCCCAGCAAGCGCGTCACCGGCGTCATCATGATGCAATTCCTGCCGTTCGCCGATGCCGGGGCATTGCAAGCGTTCGCCGGGTTCGAGAAGGCGGTGTACCAGGCGCGGCAATCCGCCTAGGGCGGAGTGGCGCTCGGCGTTTTGGGCAAGGGCTGCATCGGACCGTTCCATATCTGATGCGCCGGGGGCGGGGCGGCGGGCGCGGCCGGGGCCGGCCCGCCGACATCGCGGATCGTGTAGACATCCACCACGAAGACTAGGAAGAACGCGAACGAAATCGCCAGGATCACGACGCCGACCACCGAGCTTTTCACCGCGACGCTATGCACCGACACGCTGGCCTCCCCGCTCCCACCGAATTCGGCGCGCCCGTCCTTCGCGAGGCGGTAGGAGCCGAGCAGTTGCAGGCCCGCGAGCACGACACCCGAAATGGTTATGGTGACGACCATGATCAGGAGAACACAATTCTCATAGCGCTGGTCGGCGAAGCCGGCGTTACGGATGATTTGCTCCTTGGTGAGGAACTCGGTCGCCACGACCTTGCTGCAAAAGTCGTACGCCTCTCGTAGGGCTGGCATGGCGGCGGCGCCCTGCGGGTCTTTCTGCGCGTAGTGGTCGATGCAGGTGGTGATGTCCTCGACCCGCTCACCAGCCGCGGGGGCCGCCGGAGCTTGCCAATAGAGCAGCAACACGATCGCGCACGCGATACCCGCGGCGAGACCGGCGAGTGCCGCCCACGACAGGTTCCGAGCCCCCAGCCTGCTGATGATCGGCGCGTCGGACATCGCCGAACCACCTATTGGATCGCGCCGTTGTCCTGCCGCCCGGTGCTGGGGTCAATACATGTGCAAACACTGCCCGATTCCGCTGGACCCGAGAAGGCCACGGGACAGATCCCAACCGGCGTATGACAGGCATAAACAACTGGGCTGGGCGGTAGCTGATTCGCCATGGTCAGCGGCATCTGGGGCGGCCCGGCGAATCCCAATGGCTCTGCCGCACCTACCGGCGCCGGAGAAGGTGGGACAGTTGGCTGCTCCGCTGAAGGCGAGGCAGGGTAGCCGACCGGTGCGTAGGCGGGTGGCGAAGTGCCGCCGCGGGGCTGTGCGGGCGTGAACCCAGGCGGAATGGCGAACTCTGTGCTGTAACGCTGACCTCCCGGCGTGGATGGCGCGGACCCGCTCGGCGTGGCGGGAGGCATAGCGGGATACCCGACCGGCGCATAGGCTGGCGGCGAAGCACCGGCCGGAGACTGCGCGCCCGTGAATCCGGGCGGGGCGGCGAATGATGGCGGTAGGGCGGGTGGCGTATAGGCAGGCGGCGAAGCACCGGCCGGGGACTGCACGCCCGTGAATCCGGGCCGCATGGCGAATTCGGGCCGCATGGCGGGTGGCGGCTTGAGGTCGGAATGCTGGCCGCCTGGCGCGGACTGGGCACCCCCTCTCTGGCCCGCGGCTGGCGCGGCCGGATATCCGGCCTGGGCATAGCGCGGCGGCGGCGCACCGATCGGAGGCTGCGTGCGCGCGAACCCGCCCGGATTCATGAAGAAATTCGGGGGATGGCTGGGCGGCGCGAGGCCGTGCGGGGGCTGCGCCGTGCGGGGCGCCATATGGGGCGCGGGCACGAGCTGATTGCACGAAGGCGGACAGGCGCTTGGCGTGTTCGCGCGTGCCCCATGCGCCCCGAGCACGGCGGCGCAGGCCAATGCACACCAAGCAGCGCGTGTTCTCATGACAGCCTCCCCTGCGGGAGGCTCATAATAGCAGCAACAACCACTGCGAGAGCTGTGACCTGGGTCACACTCCGAAAAAGCGAATTTGGGCGATCACCCGGCTCGGCCGACCCGCCGCAACAACGCCGCGAACAGGCCCAGTCCGGCCGCGGCGGCGGCGATGCGGGCCGTGCCCGCGCTCACCACCAGGGCGTGGCCGAGCGCGTAGGTGCCGAACCGGCCACTCGCGCCGTGATCCCTTGGAACCGGCTCGAACAGGTTGTCCTGATGGTCGGGCTCGGGCGGATCGGAGGAGAACTCGGCGCGATACCCGAGGAACGCCGACGCCCAATCCAGCAATGTCGGGATGACCATGTTGCCGAGCGCACCGCCGATCGTCACCGTGCTGACCCAGACCTCGTGCGGCGCCTTCTCGGCGGCATAGAGAATCGCCCGCGCGGCCATCTCCGGCGTGTAGACCGGCGGCACCGGCGAGGGGCGTCGCGACAGCTTGTTGCGCGCCCATGTGTAGTGCGGTGTGTTGATGGAGGGAAAGCACACGACGCTGATCCGCACCCCGCTGTGATCGTGCATCAGTTCCGTGCGCACCGCCCCGCTGAAGCCGCGAATGGCGAACTTCGACCCGCAATAGGCGCTTTGCAGCGGCACCGCGCGATGGCCGAGAACCGAGTCGATCTGCACGATGGTTCCGCGGTTCCTCGGCTGCATCCGGCGCAGCGCGGCGCGGGTTCCGTTCACCTGGCCAAGATAGATCACCTCGGTGACGCGACGAAACTCGTCCGGCTCGATGTCGAGGAACCGGCCGTAGATGTTGGCCATCGCGCCATTGACCCAGACATCGATCGGGCCAAGCTCGCGCTCGGCCTGCTCCGCCGCCCGCTCGACGGCGGCGGCATCGGCGACGTCGGTCGGGATCGCGAGAGCCACCCCGCCCGCGGCTTCGACATCGCGCACGGCCCCGCGCAGCCCCTCCTCCCCGCGAGCGAGGAGCGCGACGCGGCACCCGCGCCGGGCAAAGGCGATGGAGGTCGCACGGCCAATTCCCGCCGAGGCGCCGGTGATGACGACCGTTTGAGTCATTGGCGCGTCCTCACGCCGGTGCCGTCGCCTTGCCCTTGGGCGGCGTACCGCCCGCGCGCAGCTCCGCCGCGTGCGAGCCGAAATGGTCCACAAGCCAACATGTGGCTATATCGCGGCCATGGTCGCGGAGATGCATCAGAAAGCCCCAATCCGCCTGATATTTCGTTGAATAGGGCAGATCGCGCGTCCCGCTGGTCGCGTCGATGACATGGATATCCACGCGCCTCACCCCGTCGCCCGGCCTCAGCCGCCCTTCGTCAATCCATTTCCGCACCAGGTTGAGGTGGCGGACTTCCTGATCCACCGGCACGGCAACCGCCAGCTCGGTCTGCCTTTCGTGGATGTCGAACGCCGTCATGGGAAGCGTGGAGCGCGGCCGCTCCGTGGGGCTGGTGCGCAGGAAGATGATGTCCTCGGCCTCGCAATGCTCGACCAGCGGCTGGAGTCTTGGAGCCCCGACGAAGCCGCCGTCCCAGTAGGGCCTATCCTCGATGTATTGTGGGTGCAGATAGAGCGGAACGGAGGTGGACGCCACGGCGGCATCAACGCTGATGCTCTCTCGCGTGAAGATGCGTTCCTTGCAGCCAAGAATATCGGTCGCCGAGACGAAGATCTTGACCACGGACTCCCGCCGAAGCCGTTCAAAGTCGATCACCTCGGAGAAGACGTGGCGCATGAGGTTGAAGTTCGTTGGATTCCAGAGATAGGGCGAGGTGAGATGGGCAACCGTCTCGACGGCCCAGTACTGCGGCAAGAATTCGAGCGTGCCATGCCCGAACACGACGCCGGCCGGAGGCATGGGCGCGATCGTGTTCACTTTCTGACTAGCCGTGCGCCAGAACCGCTCCAGCGTTTCGCGCGCCCCGCTCCGCCCGCCGATCGTCAGCCCGTATGCCAGACTCAAGCCGTTCGACGTGCCGGCGCTCGCGCCCGAGAAACCCTCGATCTCGACGCGCTCATCTTCAAGCAGACGGTCAAGCACGCCCCAGCCAACCGCGCCGTCGCAGAAGCTGCTTTGCAGGCCGAACGCGAATTTGCGCCGTTCTGGACGCTTCTCCGCCGTTTGCGCGTCGGGCATCTTTCTCCTCCGGACCATCGTTCAGGATCGTTCGACCGGCGGGCGTAGCCCAAACGGCGGCGCTGCACGTTTGATCATCCCGTGACCCGCCTGGATCGCGCGAAGGCTAGCGCAGCCGCCCCAAGCATCCCGAGCGCGAGCCAAGCCCGACCGGACGCTCCATCGCCCTGCGCGCGCCATCCGCCGCGTATCGCGGTGCCTTCCTCCATCGGTTCGAACAACGCGCCCTTCGTGGGTGGGGCGGCGCGCGCCTGAACGAGTTCGCGGGACACCCACCAGGACAGCAACCGCTCAGTCGATTCCGGCGCCAAGGCGTGCTGCATCTTGGCGAGCCGCGCTACCGGCGTTGCCGCGATCTCGGGCCTTGGCCAAACGGCCAGCCTGACGATCGCATCGGCGATCCGCTCGGGATCATAGACGGGCGGTACCGGCTTGACCGCCTGCCCAGTGTAATTCGCCGCGTGCTGGAACAAGGGCGTGTCGGCGAAGGCCGGACACACCGTGCAGATATGGATTTCGGGAAAGTGGCGGAACTCCTGGCGCAGGCTTTGCCCCAGCGCGACCACGCCAAATTTGCTCGCCGCGTAGGCGGCACTGTGGATCGGCGCAATCCAGCCATCCATCGAGGCATGATTGATGAGCACGCCGCTCCGCTGCTCGACGAAGCGGGCCAGCACCGCCTGGGCGCCATACATCGTGCCAAGCAGGTTGGTCTCAATCACGCGACGCTGCGCGTCGAGCGGCGCCTCGGTGAACGGCCCGAACAGGGTCACGCCGGCGTTGTTGACCCAGGTATCAATGCGCCCCCGCCAGGCGATCGCTTCCTCGGCCAGGCGCCGCGTGGCGGCTTGGTCAGTCACGTCGGCGACCACCGCGCGGCCGCGTCCCCCGACTCGGTCGCATTCGGCGGCGGCCGCGCGAAGCGCCTCCTCCCGGCGCGCCGCGAGGATCACGAAAGCGCCTCGTCTCGCGAAGGCGACAGCGGTGGCCCGGCCGATGCCGCTGGACGCGCCTGTCACGACGACGACGGACCCCGCGAGCGGACGAGGCGTTCCAAAGGGGGCCGACATACTAACGGACTCCGTGCGACTCATCTGAATCGCTAACGCGTTGGCTGGGCAGCCCGTCGCTTGCTCGCCATGCCGTGAGATCAGTCACTCAGCGTGGCTCAGCCGTCGATCTGTTTCCAGCCATGGCGGCCATTCCGCCACCAGTACGGCCGGGTCAATCACCACGTCGGGATGGGTGATGAAGTACGCCGTTGGCATCAGTGGCGGCGGCTCAGCCCGCTCGCGCCATCCCGTCCAGCAGCGCCGTCAACTGCCGCGTCACCTCGTCGATGTCCGCCATGCCGTCCACGGTGTAGAACCGCCCCTGGGCCTGGTAGTGCGGGATGATCGGCGCCGTTTGGCGGTGGTACGCCTCCAGGCGGGCGCCCACGGTGTCGCGGTTGTCGTCGGCGCGGCGCACGAACTCGGTGGCGCCGCAGACGTCGCAGACGCCCGGCACCTTGGTGGGCTTGAAGTTGTCGTGATAGCCCTCGCCGCACTTCGCGCAGGTGAAGCGCCCGGCGATGCGGTCCACCAGCGCGGCGTCGTCCACCTTAAGCTCGATCACCGCATCCAGCCGCAGGCGCTTCCCGGCGAGCAGCCGGTCCAGCGCCTCGGCCTGCGGCACGGTGCGCGGGAAGCCGTCCAGGATGAAGCCCCGCGCGCAATCCGGCCGGTCGATCCGCCCGCCCAGCATCCGGATGATGATGTCGTCGGAGACGAGCTGGCCGGATTCCATCACCGCCTTGGCCTCAAGCCCGATCGGGCTGCCGGCGGCGACCTCCCCGCGCAGCATGTCGCCAGTGCTGATCTGCGCGATGCGGTAGCGATCCTCCAGGCGCTTCGCCTGGGTTCCCTTCCCCGCCCCGGGCGGCCCCAGGAGGATCAGGATCATCGGCGAGTCCTCACGCGCGCCTTGCGGATCAGCCCCTCGTACTGATGGGCCAGAAGGTGGGACTGGATCTGCGTCACCGTGTCCATGGTCACGGAGACCACGATCAGGATGGAGGTGCCGCCGAAATAGAAGGGCAGGCCGTAATTGCTGATGAGCAGCTCCGGCAGCAGGCAGACGGCCGCGAGATACAGCCCGCCCACCGTGGTCAGCCGGGTCAGCACGTAATCGAAATACTCCGCCGTCGCCGTGCCCGGTCTGATGCCGGGGATGAACCCGCCGTACTTCTTGAGGTTGTCGGCGGTCTCCTGCGGATTGAACACCACGGCCGTGTAGAAATAGGCGAAGAAGATGATGAGGATGGCGTAGAGGGCCATGTAGCCGGGCGTTCCGTGCCCGAGCTGGGACGCGAGGAAGCTCAGCCAGCCCGCGCCGCCGCCCGAGAAGCCGGCGATGGTGGCCGGGATCAGCAGGATGGAGCTGGCGAAGATCGGCGGGATCACGCCCGAGGTGTTGATCTTCAGCGGCATGTGCGTCGAATCGCCGCCGAACATGCGGTTGCCGACCTGCCGCTTGGGGTACTGCACCGGCACCCGCCGATACGCTCGCTCCATGAACACGATGAAGCCGATGGTCACGAAGGCGACCGCGAAGAAGCCGATGATGAAGGCCGGGGACAGCGCCCCGGTCGCGCCGAGTTCCAGCAAGGAGGCGATCGCGTTCGGCAGGTTGGCGACGATGCCCGCCATGATGATGAGGCTGGTGCCGTTGCCGACCCCGCGCGCCGTGATCTGCTCGCCGAGCCACATCAGGAACATGGTGCCGCCCACGAGCGTCACGACGCAGGTGAACAGGAACACCGGCCCCGGCGCCGGCACCGCCGCGCCGAAGCTGCCGCGCATCGATTCCAGCCCGACCGCGATGCCATAGGACTGGAACAGCGCGATCAGCACCGTCAGGTAGCGCGAATACTGGTTGATCTTGACGCGCCCCTGCTCGCCCTCCTTTTTCAGCGCCTCTAGCGAGGGGACGGCCGCGGTCAGCAACTGCATGATGATGCTGGCGCTGATGTAGGGCATGATGTTCAGCGCGAACACCGTCATGCGGCCCAGCGCGCCGCCGGTGAACATGTTGAACATGCCCAGGATGCCGCCGCCGTGCTGCTGCATCATCTCGGTCATCACCGCCGCGTCCACGCCGGGAACCGGGATGTAGGAGCCGACGCGGTAGACGATCAATGCGCCGAGCGTGAACCAGATGCGCTTCTTGAGTTCCGTCGCCTTGGACAGGACGCCCAGGCTGAGATTGGAGGCAAGCTGTTCGGCCGCGGACGCCATACTGGGTTTTTCCTACTTTGACCCCTTCCCCAACCCCTCCCGTACGGAAGGGGAGCCTTACCTCTCCCCCTCCCCTTGCGGGAGGGGGCCGGGGGGAGGGCTTCCGAGCTGATACTACTGCTCCGGCGCCTTGGCGGCTACGGTCGTCGTCACCGATCCCCCTGCCCGTCGCACCGCCTCGGCGGCGGAGGCGGAAGCGCCGCTGACGGTGATCGTCACCGCCCGCTTGATCTCGCCCTTGCCGAGCAGGCGCACGCCCGCGACCTTCTTGCCGCGCACGAGCCCGGCGGCGCGCAGCGTGTCCTCGGTGATCGGCTGGCTTCCGTCCAGCCGGCCCGAGACGATGGCCGCCTCCAGGGTGCCGAGGTTGACCGGGGCGTAAACCTTCCGGAACGGGTTGTGGAATCCCCGCTTGGGCAGGCGGCGATAGATCGGGAGCTGGCCGCCCTCGAACCCGTTGATGGCGACCCCGGTTCGCGCGAGCTGGCCCTTCACGCCCTTGCCCGAGGTCTTGCCCTTGCCGGAGCCGATGCCCCGGCCCAGGCGCTTGGACTTGTGGCGCGCGCCCGGATTGTCGCGCAGTTCGTTCAGCTTCATGACGGCACATCCTCCACCTTGATCAGGTGGGCCACCTTGCGCAGCATCCCGCGCACGGAGGGGGTATCGACCAGCTCGCGCGTGCGGTGCATCTTGTTGAGGCCAAGGCCGATCAGCGTCTCGCGCTGGCCAGGCTTGCGCCCGATCGGGGAGCCGGTCTGCGTCACCCGGACGCGCTTCACCTCATCAGGCATGGGCGCCAGCCTCCGTCTCGGCTGGCGGCGGCGGCGGGGCCTCGCGGCGCGGACCCAGGATTTCGGAGACCTTCTTGCCACGGCGGTTGGCCACCAACCGCGGCGAGACGCACTGCGAGAGCGCGGCGAAGGTTGCCTTGACCATGTTGTGCGAGTTGCGGCTGCCGAGCGACTTGGCCACCACGTCGTGGATGCCCAGGCTCTCGAACACCGCGCGCATCGGTCCGCCGGCGATGATGCCGGTGCCCGCCGCGGCCGAGCGCAGCACCACGATGCCGGCGCCAAAGCGCCCCTGCACATCATGATGGAGCGTGCGGCCCTCCTTCATCGGCACCCGGATCATCGCCTTCTTGGCGCGCTCGGTGGCCTTGCGGATCGCCTCCGGCACCTCGCGCGCCTTGCCCGCGCCGTAGCCGACGCGGCCTTTCTTGTCGCCCACGACGACCAAGGCGGCGAAGGCGAAGCGGCGCCCGCCCTTCACCACCTTGGCGACGCGGTTGATGGTGACGAGCTTATCGATGATCCCATCATCCGCCTCGTCGCGCTCACGGTCGCGCCGGCGGCCCTCACGGGGTTCACGTGCCATCGTTCAGATCCCTAAAATGCCAGCCCGCCCTCGCGGGCGGCGTCGGCCAGCGCCTTGACGCGGCCGTGATACAGGTAAGCGCCGCGATCGAACACGACCTCCTTCACGCCCGCCGCCAGCGCCCGCTCGGCAACCAGCCGGCCGACGGCGGCGGCGGCGGCCTTGTCGGCGCCGGTCCGCAGTGACTCGCGCAAGCCCTTGTCGAGCGACGACGCGGCGGCCAGGGTGCGGCCGGCGGAATCGTCGATCACCTGGGCATAGATGTGCTTCGAGGAGCGGAACACCGATAGCCGCGCCCGCCCGCCCCCCTTGCGGCGCAACTGGAAGCGCAGGCGCGTGCGCCGCCGCTCCCGCAATTCCTGAATCCCGCTCATCCTACTTCTTCTTGCCTTCCTTGCGCCGGATCGTCTCGTCGGTGTAGCGGATGCCCTTGCCTTTGTAAGGCTCGGGCGGGCGCCAAGCGCGGATCTCGCTCGCGACCTGGCCGACCAGGCGCTTGTCCACGCCCTCCACCCTCACCGCCGTCGGACGCTCGCAGGTGATCTTGATTCCATCCGGGATCGGATAGACCACATCGTGGGCGAAGCCGAGATTGAGCACCAGGTTCTTGCCCTGCACCGCGGCGCGATAGCCGGTGCCGGTGATCTCCATGGACTTGGAGAAGCCGGTGGAGACGCCGCGCACCATGTTGGCGACATTGGCGCGCGTGGTGCCCCACATCATGCGCGCCTGCCGCTCGTTGTTGCGCGGCGTGATCGTCACCTTGTTCCCCTCGATCCGCGCCTCGACATGATCGGTCAGCTCAAGCCGCAGCTCGCCCAGCCGTCCCTTCGCCGTGAGCGCGCGGCCGGCGACCGCCACCTGCACCCCTTGCGGGATCTCGACGGGGTACTTCCCTACGCGTGACATCGCCGCCCTCCTAGAACACGCGGCACAGGACTTCGCCGCCGACATTGGCGGCGCGCGCCTCGGCGTCGCTCATCACGCCGCGTGGAGTCGAGAGGATCGACACGCCCAGGCCGGCATAGACGCGCGGCAGTTCCTTGATCCTGGAATAGACGCGCCGCCCAGGCTTGGAGACGCGGTGGATCTCCTTGATGACCGGCTCGCCTTCCGTGTACTTCAGTTCGATGCGCAATTGGGCCACGCCGGGCCGCACCTCCTCGGCCGAAAAGCCGCGGATGTATCCCTCGCGCCTCAGCACATCGAGCACGTTGGCCCGCAGCCGCGAGGCCGGCGCGATGCAGGAGGTGTGACGCGCGCGCTGCGCGTTGCGGATGCGCGTGAGCATATCGCCCAGCGGGTCGGACATCGACATTTTCCCGGCCCCCTTTACCAGCTCGCCTTCACCATGCCGGGGATCTGCCCGGCGGAAGCCAAGTCGCGCAGCACGATGCGGCAGACGTTGAACTTGCGGTAGTTCCCGCGCGAGCGCCCCGTGACCTCGCAGCGCAGCCGCACGCGCACCCGCGCGCCGTTGCGCGGCAGCTCGGCCAGCTTCAGCGTCGCGTTGAAGCGGTCCTCGACCGGGAGCGTGCGGTCCATCACGATCGACTTCAGCTCGGCGCGCTTGGCCTTGTCGCGCGCCGCCATGCGGGCGCGCATCTTGTTGCGGTTGACCTGCGACGTTTTGGCCATTCTGTCTCTTACCCTCCGGAACCTGCCGAGTCGCGCAGCGCGCCCGGCGGTCTTCCAAAAACCAACATGCGCCCCACTCAGGCCGCGAACGGCAGATCGAACGCCTTCAGCAGCGACTTCGCCTCGGCATCCGTCTTGGCCGTGGTGACGAACACGATATCCATGCCGCGCACCGCGTCCACCCGGTCGTAGTTTATCTCCGGGAACACGATCTGCTCCCGCACGCCCATCGCGAAATTGCCGCGACCATCGAAACCCTTGCCTTGGATGCCGCGGAAATCGCGCACGCGCGGCAGGGCGATGGTGATGAGCCGGTCCAGGAACTCGTACATCCGCGCCTTGCGCAGCGTCACTTTGCAGCCGATGGGGAGGCCGGCGCGGATCTTGAAGCCCGCGATGGCCTTCTTGGCCAGGGTCTTCACCGGCCGCTGCCCGCTGATCGCGGCAAGCTCGGCCAGGGCGGCGTCCAGGATCTTCTGATCTCCCGTCGCTTCGCCCACGCCCATGTTGATGACGATCTTCTCCAGGCGCGGCACCTGCATCGGGTTCTTGTAGCCGAACTCCTGCTGCAGCTTCGGGCGCACCTCGTCGAGGTAGCGCCGCTGCAGGCGCGGCATCGCCCTGGATTCTACCTGGCGTGTCTCGGTTTCG
>DATFDN010000560.1:0-3330 GCA_035252035.1 Acetobacteraceae bacterium
CTTGCCCTCGCCGGGCGCGGGGAGGGTGAAGCTCACACCGCCCGACCAGCCATTGTAGGCGATGTAGAGTGCGGAGGCGGGATCGCCGAATGCGGCGCCATCGAGTCTCCAGGCGAGGGCGTGGTTGTTGGGGTCTTGCCAGTATCCCAAATCGGCGACTGTCCCAGCCGGGCTGTACCACTGTAGCTGCGAGGCGGAATACCACGTTTGCGGACGCAGCGCCGGATGCGTCTTGCGGAAGGCGATCATGCGCCGCGTGAAGGTGGCGAAGTTCGTCTGGTCCGTCGTGAAACTGTAGTTCAGCCAATTTCCGGGGGAATCGAGATTGTACGGGTTGTTGTTGCAATTGAGCGATCGCAGGTGCTCATCGCCACCTGTCAGCATCGGCGTTCCGGCCGAGAGCATCAGGAAGGCCAGGCCGGTGCGCGCGGCGCGGCGCTGATCGGCCGCCGCGCCCCCTTGGTCCCAGCTATGGTTGCTGGTGCTGCCGCCATCGGAGGGGCCGAACGGCCAGGGCTGGCCGTTGTTCGGGCGGTCGCACGAATAGAGGTCTTTCAGCGTGAACCCGTCATGGGCCACGATGAAATTGATCGAATTCCAAGGCGAGCGGCCATTGCCCTGGTACAAGTCGGCCGATCCCGCGAAGCGCGTCGCCAGCGTGGCGACGGAGACCGGGACCACCCCCAGCTCGTTTTGCGCCTCGCGCAGCGTGTCGCGATAGAGGCCGTTCCATTCCGACCAACCCGCCGGGAAGCCGCCGACCTGGTAGGAGTTGCCGCCGATCGCCCAGGGCTCGGCGATCAGCTCGACCCCGCTCCCGCCGGAAGCCGGACGCGGCGCGAGCTCGCGCGCGATGCGGTTGAGGGCGTTGTTCGGGTCCATCTTGTCGAAATCGAAGCACCCGTGCTGGCACGTGTTGCCCAGCACAGAGGCCAAGTCGAAGCGGAATCCGTCAATGCCCATTGTGTCGCGCCAATAGGCGAGCGAGTCGACGATCAGGTTCTGCGCTGTTGGGTTATAGGTGTTGAAATTCCCGCCGACCCCTGTGTTGTCCCATGAAAACTGCTGATCCGCTGTCAGGGAGTAATAGGTGGGATTGTCCAGGCCACGGAACGAATAGAGGTTGTAGGTCGTCTTGTCGATCGGGTTCCATGCCCCGCCCTCGCCCGTGTGGTTGTACACCACGTCGATGAAGACCTTCAGGCCAGCGTCGTGGAACGCCTTGACCATCGCTTTGAACTCGCGGGTCGGGCCGCCCGGCGAGCGGTCGGACGCGTAGCGGCGGTCCGGCGCGAAGTAGTCGAGCGTGGAATAGCCCCAGTAGTTGGCGCCCGCCGTGGAATTCGGGGTGAGGTCGTTCGCGTCGTTCTGAGTTTCCTGAACCGGCAGGAATTCGACCGCCGTGACGCCCAGGTTCGCGAGGTCGCCTGCCTTGAGCGCGGCGCCTTGGTACGTGCCGCGAGAGGCCGGCGGTATGGCGGGATCGTTTTCGGTCAGGCCGCGCACATGCACCTCGTAGATGATGTCATCCTTTTGCGCGCGGGTCGGTTTGGCGCCGATGCTTGACGTGTCGGCCGCCAGCACGATGCCCTTCGGTGCCTTCAATCCGCTGTCAAGCGCGCGGTAGGTCGCGCCGGATGCGAAGACCGTGGCATCGCTGTTGCTCGGGTTGAGCGGGTCGTGGCTAAGTTCCAGCGCGTACGGGTCGAACAGCAGCTTGTTCGGATTGAACCGGTTTCCGGCCGCATCAACGTCGGCGACGAAGCCGGCCGAGGAGCCCTTCGTCCAGCTTGGATTGTATGGCCAGTTTGGCCCCCAGGCGCGATACCCGTAGAACACTGCCCCATCGACGCCGGCGGCTTGTAGGTCGGAGACCGGGACCGTGACCGACCATACGCCATCCGCATCCTTGGTCGGGAGGTATTTCGCGGCCTCCGGTGCCCCATAGGCAGCGGCGAAGAGGTCAAGCTCGATGCGGGTCGCCCGTGAGGAATAGACGCGGAACGTGATATGGCTCTTCGTGGCGTCGTATCGCGCGCCGAGATGCTGCGCGTCGATGCCGCCGTGCGCGGTGGCGATCGGGGCTATGAGGCCCGCGAGCGCCACCAGCGCCGGCGCGATTCTATTCACGCACTTCATTGCTATCGGTCTTACTCCGCGGCCACGGCGTGGTCGGCGGCGGCGCGGCCTTGGAACGGCTTGTGGAACTGGCCGTCCTTCATGATCGCCAGCAACGCGGTGCGGTCCTGGAGCAGGCTGAGGTCGAGCAGCGGGTTGCCGTCCACCAGCAGGATGTCGGCGAGATAGCCGGGCGCGATCCGGCCCATCTTCTCGCCGGACTTGCCCACCCATGCCTCCCCGCCATAGGCGGTGGCGGCGCGCAGCGCCTCCCAGGGCTCGAAGCTGAACAGGTTGACGAAATGCTCCAGGTCGCGCGCCTCGGTGCCCTGGGGCAGCCACGCGAAGCCGTAATCGCCGAAGGGCAGAACCTTGATGCCGGCCTTGTGCATCTTGATCATGGTCTTGATGCCCTCCTCCAGTTCGCGCTTGTTGCCGATCATCTCCGCGACGTCGGTGGTGATTCCCCAGTCCTTCGCCTCGTAGGTCGTGTTGTAGCGCGCCGCGATCGCGGGCGAGACGTAGTGCTTGTGCTTGACCTTCTCCAACTGCTCGATCGTCTCGTCGGTCGCGAAGGTGGCGTGGAAGATGAACTCCACGTCGTATTTCATGCATTGCCGCACCGAGCTGTCGGCGTGGGCGTGGGCGGCGAGGCGCTTGCCGATGTTGTTGGCGGTGTCGCAAATAGCGGCGACTTCCGCATCGGTCATCGGGTTGTCGTAGGCCGCCATGCGAGGATAGCAGAAGCTGTCGCCCGAGTTGTTGAACTTGATGAGATCCACGCCCTCGCGGATCATGGTGCGCACGACCTTGCGGAACTCGTCCGGCCCGTCGCAAATGATCGAGATGGACGGGTGCTTGGCGTCGAGCTGGTTGTCATCGGCGAGTCCGCCCGTGACCGTCAGCTCCGGCGAGCCCGCGAGCAGGCGGGGGCCGGGGATCTTGCCCTTGTTGATCTCGTTGCGGATGACAATGTCGAGGCGCGGCTTGGCCGACGCCGCGCCCACCGCCGCGGTGAAGCCCATGTCCAGCGCCTGCCTGGCGTTGTGCATGGTGAGCAGCACATGCTCCTCCACCGGCAGCGCGGTGAGCTCCGCGACCGTGGTGCCGTTGTTGTAGGTCAGGTGGCAGTGGGTGTTGACCATGCCCGGCATCAGCGTGGCGCCGCCGGCGTCCACGACCTCGCACCCCTCGCGCGGCAGGCTCTCGCCG
>DATFDN010000561.1:0-27693 GCA_035252035.1 Acetobacteraceae bacterium
TCAGGTTCGGCGACGGCATCAGGCCGTAGCCGTTGGAGTGGTGCTCGTTGACGCAGATGGCGTCGAACCCGCAATCGGCGGCGTACTCCAGCTCGTCCATGAAGTCGTTGTACATGTGGTGCGCGCGCCTCGGGTCGAACAAGGAGGAGTGGATGTCCACCCACACCGACGGGTGCTTCTCCTTGAAGTCGTCCGGCAGCTCGGTGTACGGCATCAAATGGAACCACATCGACTTCATCGGTCCGCCCTCCGTTCTCAGGCCCCTCGCAGGAAGGGATTGCTCCGCCGTTCCACGCCGACCGTCGATCCTGGCCCGTGCCCGCACAGGAACGCGACCTCGTCGCCGAGCGGCAGCACCTTCTCGCGGATCGAGCGCAGGAGCGCGGCGTGATCCCCATAGGGGAAGTCGGTGCGCCCGATCGAACCCTGGAACAGCACATCGCCCAGGATCGCGAAGCGCGCGGCGCGGTTGACGAACACGATATGGCCGGGCGTGTGGCCAGGGCAGTGCAGCACCTCGAAGCCGTGCGTGCCGAGCCGTACAGTGTCCCCCTCCGCCAGCCAGCGGTCCGGCGCGGCGTCGCGCAGCCCCTCCAGCCCAAAGGCGCGCGCCTGCGCCTCGATCCCCTCAAGGAGGAAGGCGTCGCGCCGGTCCGGCCCCTCGATGGGCACCGAGGCCGGATCGCCGGTGCGCGCGCGGAGCAATGCCTGAAGCTCGGCCGCGCCGCCGGCGTGGTCGAGATGGCCATGGGTGAGCAGGATGCGTTCCGCCGCGACGCCAAGCTGGTCGATGGCCTGAAGGATGCGATCGGCCTCGCCGCCCGGATCGACCACCAGCCCGCGCCGGTCCGGCTCGTCCCACAAGATGGCGCAGTTCTGCTGGAACGGCGTCACCGGGATGATCGCGGCCTTCAGCATCAGTGCAGCTTCGGGGATTTGAGGAACTTCGTGCGGTCCGCCGAGCGGACCGTGACATTGAGGATCCGGCTGTCGCGCACCAGCCGGAGCCGCACTTCGGCCCCGGCGCTGCCGCACGCCCAGACGCGCCGCCACAACGATGCGAGGTCGGACACCTCTTCCCCATCGACCGCGAGGACGCGGTCGCCCGGCTGCACCCCGGCTTCCTCGGCCGGTCCGTTGTCGGCCAGGCCATCGACCACCAGCTCGTCGTCGGCTTCGTTCGCGTACATGCCAAGCCATGGCCGCGCCGGCCGGTTCACCCGCCCATAGGCCAGCAGATCGTCGAGGATCGGCGCCAGCAGGCTCACTGGCACCACCATGTTCATGTCGTGCCGCCGCCCCTTGGCGTCGCCCTGCTGGAGAACGAGCGAGCCAATGCCGAGCAGCTTGCCATCCCGCCCTATCAGGCCGCTGCCGCCCCAGGCCGGGTGCGCGGGCGCGGTGAAGAGCGCCTCGTCCAGCACGTACTCCCAATAGCCCGCGAATTCCTGACGACCGACGACGTGGGTCTCCATCGTGTGATGCCTGCCCCCGGCAGCGGCGAAGATCGCATGATCGCCCACCCGGATCGCGTCCGCGTCGCCCAGCTCCAGCGCCGGCAGGTCGAGGGCGCCCAGCGCCTGGACCAGGCCAAAGCCGCTTTCCTGATCGTACGCGAGGGCGTGGCCTGGCACCGCGCGGCCGGTCGCAGTGGTGATCCAGATTGTCTCCGCCTCCATGATGAGATAGCCGATCGTGGCGATCAGCCCGCTCTCGCGGATCACCACGCCGCTGCCCTCCCGTTCCGTCGGCAACATGGCGGCGGTGAACGCGTCGGGGGGAACATAGGTCTTGAGCCCCGTGACCGACTTCAAGGCACGCTCCAAGTCGAAGGAGTAGTCGCTCGGGTCCGGGCGCAAGTTTGCCGGGATCTCGTAATCCATGCTCGCCATGACATCCTTTATCGGCGTTTTTCGCGCCGCTGCCAACGGCGCAAGGCATGGGCAGACGCTACATCAAGCGTTGCACCGGGATTTCGGTTCCAGTAATGGCCCCCGGTCCAAAGCGGAACCATCAATGCCCCGTCCGTCACGCCCCGCACACCTCGACGCGCTGGAAGCCGAGAGCATCCACATCCTGCGCGAGGCCGCCGCCCAGGCCGAGCGTCCGGTCATGCTCTACTCGATCGGCAAGGATTCCTCGGTCCTGCTGCATTTGGCGCTCAAGGCCTTCTATCCGGCCCGCCCGCCCTTTCCGCTGTTGCATATCGACACCACTTGGAAGTTCCGCGAGATGATCGCGTTCCGAGACGCGACCGTCGCGGAGCTCGGGCTGGAGCTGCGAGTCCACACCAACCCGGAAGGGCTCCGTCAGGACATCAATCCCTTCGACCACGACAGCATCACCTACAACCGGGTGATGAAGACCGAGGCGCTGAAGCAGGCGCTGGACGCCGGGCGCCATGATTGCGCGATCGGCGGCGCGCGGCGGGACGAGGAACGCTCGCGCGCCAAGGAGCGGATTTTCTCGGTGCGCGGCGCCGGCCATAGCTGGGAGCCGAAATTGCAGCGCCCGGAACTCTGGCGCCTGTACAACGGGCAGTTGGCGCCGGGCGAGACGCTGCGGGTCTTTCCGCTCTCGAACTGGACCGAGCTCGACGTCTGGACCTACATCCTGCACGAAGGCCTTGATGTCGTGCCGCTTTACTTCGCCAAGCTCCGCCCGACCGTGGAGCGCGGCGGTTCGCTCATCGTCGTCGATGACGAGCGGATGCGCCTGCGCGCGGGGGAACGGCCGGCGCTTCGCATGGTCCGCTTCCGCTCCCTCGGCTGCTATCCGCTCAGTGCGGCGGTCGAATCCGAATCGGCGACGATCGAGGATATCGTCGCCGAGATGCGCGAGGCCCGCGTTTCGGAGCGCGCGGGGCGTCTCATCGACTTCGACCAGGACTCCTCGATGGAAAAGAAGAAGCGCGAGGGATATTTCTGATGCCCGATTCGATCCTGCGCGTGCTCGCCTGCGGCAGCGTCGATGACGGCAAATCGACCCTGATCGGGCGCCTCCTGTTCGAATGCGGTGCCGTGCCCGAGGACGTGCTGACGGTGCTGGAACGCGATTCCCGGCGCTTCGGCACGGTGGAGAGCGGCCCCGATTACGCTCTGCTCGTCGATGGACTGTCGGCGGAGCGCGAACAAGGCGTGACGATCGACGTGGCCTACCGCTATTTCGAGACGCCGCGCCGGCGCTTCATCCTGGCCGACGCGCCGGGGCACCAGCAGTACACGCGCAACATGGCGACCGGGGCCTCGCTCGCCGACCTCGCGATCTTGCTCGTGGACGCGCGCAAGGGGCTGCTGGCGCAGACTCGCCGCCACGCGGCGATCGCCGCGATGCTCGGCGTGCGCCAGATCGTGCTGGCCGTGAACAAGATGGATCTGGTCGGCTTCGACCAGGCGGTGTTCGACCGAATTGTGACCGAGTTCGAGGCGTTGCGGGAGAGCCTCGGCCGCCAGGCCGCGCGGGCGATCCCGGTCTGCGCCCGTGACGGCGACAATGTGGTGGCGCCCAGCGCGCGGATGGATTGGCACCGCGGCCCGACCCTGCTCGCGGCGCTGGAACAGGCGGAGGGCGCGGGAGCCGCGTCCGGGCCGGCTCGGCTGCCGGTGCAATGGGTGGCCCGGCCCGATCACACGTTCCGTGGCTACGCCGGCACGGTCGCAGGGGGCGTTCTGCGTCCCGGCACGATGGTGCGGAACGCCCTCTCGCGCGCCGAGGCGCGGGTGGCGCGGATCGTGACCGCCGATGGCGACCTTGATCAGGCGGCGCCGGGCCAGGCGGTCACGCTGGTGCTGGACCGGGAGATCGACGCCTCGCGCGGCGATGTGCTCGCCGCCGCGCCGGCGCCCGAGCAGGCGGAGCAGATCACCGCCAGCATTGTCTGGATGGACGAGACGCCGCTGTTCCGCGGCCGCGCCTATCTGTTCATGCTCGGCACCCGCGCCGTGGTCGCGACCGTGACCGAGATCACGAGCCGCGTCGATGTCGAGACGCTGGAGGACGAGCCGGCGCGCGAGCTGCACCTGAACGAGATCGGCAGGGTCAGCATCTCGCTCTCCCATCCCGTCGCCTGCGAGCCGTACACCGCCAGCCGCGAGCTGGGCGGCTTCATCCTGGTGGACCGGCTGACCCGCAACACGGTGGGCGCGGGCATGGTGACGGAGATCACCTCGGCGCGCAGCCCGATCTACTGGCACCATCTGGACGTGGACCAGGCGGCGCGGGCGGCGCTGAAGTCGCAGCGCCCCGTGGTGCTGTGGTTCACGGGCCTGTCGGGCGCGGGCAAATCGACCATCGCGAACCTGGTCGAGAAGCGCCTGCTCGCGCAGGGGCGGCACACCATGACCCTGGACGGCGACAATGTCCGCCACGGCCTGAACCGTGACCTCGGCTTCAGCGAGGCCGACCGGGTGGAGAACATCCGCCGCGTGGCCGAGGTCTCCAAGCTGTTCGTGGAGGCCGGGCTGATCGTGCTGGTCTCGTTCATCTCGCCCTATCGCGCCGAGCGGATGCTGGCCCGCGAAGCGGTGGGAGAGGGCGAGTTCCTGGAGATCTACGTGGACACGCCTGTGGACGAGTGCCGCCGCCGCGACCCGAAGGGCCTCTACAAGAAGGCCGATGCGGGGGTGATCCGCAACTTCACCGGCGTGGACGCCCCATACGAACAGCCGCTCAGCCCCGAGATCCGGCTGCGCACGCTGGAGGGCACGCCGGAGGTGCTGGCGGAGCAGGTGTTCGATGAGCTGCGGCGGCGGGGCTTCGTCCAGTAGGGACACCCCTCCCCTTGCGGGAGGGAGCCGGGGGGAGGGGTCGAGTCTTGCCGAACTAGCGACAGCCGCCCGTTCCTGCCGCGCCTGCACGGACCTCCCCCTCGGCCCCCGCCCGGTGTTCCGCGTCTCCGCCACCGCGCGGGTGCTGATCGCCGGGCAGGCGCCCGGTACCAAGGTGCATGAGACGGGCATTCCCTGGAACGACGCCTCGGGCGAGCGGCTACGGCGCTGGCTAGGGATGGATCGGACCGCCTTCTACGACGACTCCGCCATCGCCATCGTACCAATGGGCTTCTGCTATCCCGGCCGTCTGCCGAACGGCGGCGATGCTCCGCCCCGTCCGGAGTGCGCGAAGCTCTGGCGCGCGCGCCTGATCGCCGCCATGCCCGCGATCCGGCTCACGCTGCTGGTTGGCGGCCACGCCCAGCGCGACGCGCTCGGGCCGGGTCCGGTCGGGGAGCGCGTGCGCCGGTTCCGCGACCACCTGCCCGCCGCCTTCCCCCTGCCCCACCCGTCCTGGCGGACCAGCGCCTGGGAGCGCCGCAATCCATGGTTCGAGGCGGAGGTACTTCCGGCGCTGCGGGACGCGGTGGCCACCGCCCTGGAGAGCTAGGCCCGCGCCGGCGCCGTCAGGCTGACCGTGACGTTCTTGCGCTGGGTGAAGCTTTCCAGCATCCCCTCCAGCGAGAACTCCCGCCCGATCCCACTCTGCTTGTAGCCGCCATAGGAGTGGCCGGGCACCTGGCCCAACCCTTGGTTCACCTGCACCCAGCCCGCTTCGATGGCGTGCGCCGCGCGCAGCCCGGTCGTGATGTCGTGCGTCCAGACATAGGCGGCGAGGCCGTAGTGGCTGTCATTGGCCATGCGGATCGCCTCCGCCTCGTCCTCCCATGGGATCGCCAGCAGCACGGGGCCGAAGATCTCCTCGCGCGCCAGCCGCCAGTCGTTGGAGGCGCCGGCGAACACGGTCGGGATGGCGAAATAGCCTTGCGCCAGCGGACCCTCCTTGGGTGGGAGGCCGCCGAACACCACGCGGGCGTCCTCGCGCCTCAGCCCATCCTCGACATAGCCGCAGACCTTCCGGAACTGCTTGTCGTTGATGATGGTGCCGATGTCGGTCGCCTCGTCCAGCGGATCGCCCAGCTTCAGCTTGCTGGTCTTGGCCTCCAGCGCCGACAGGAAGGCGTCGAAATGGCGCTTGTGCAGGAAGAGCCGCGAGCCGGCGGTGCAGGACTGGCTCTGGCGGGTGAAGCGCATGGCGCTGATGATGCCCTCGACGACCCAATCCTCGGTCCCGACATCCGGATACACGATAGACGGACTCTTGCCACCGAGTTCCAGGGAGACCGGGGCGATCCGCTCAGCGGCGGCGCGCATCACGCTCTTGCCCACCTCGGTCGAGCCGGTGAACGACATCTTGCGCACCTTCGGGTGCCGCGCCAGCGGGGCGCCGCACTCCTCGCCGAGCCCGGTCAGCACGTTGAGCGCGCCCGGCGGCAGGTGCTCCTGGCAGATCCGGGCCATCATCAGCACGCCGAGCGGGGCGTCCTCGGCCGCCTTCAGGACCATGGTGTTGCCGGCCAGCAGGGCGGGGGCAATCTTGAGCGCGCCCAGCATCACCGGCGCGTTCCAGGGGATGATCGCGCCCACCACGCCCAGCGGCTCGCGGCGCGTGTAGCTCAGCACGTGCTCGCCGAGCGGCAGGGTCTCGCCCTTCAGCTCGCCGCCCAGCCCGCCGAAATAGCGGAAAACGTCGGCGGTCATGCGCGCCTCGCCCCGCGCCTGGGTGCGCAGCGCGTTGCCGGTCTCGCGGGCGATGGTGCGGGCCAGAGGCTCGACCTGGGCCTCGATCGCCTCGGCGATGCGCGCCAGCAGCTTCCCCCGCTCGCGCGGCACCACCCGGCCCCAGGCCGGGAAGGCGGCTTCGGCGGCGGTGACGGCGCGATCCACGTCGGCGGCGCCCCCACGGGGGACGCGGGCGAAGATCTGCCGGTTGGCGGGGTTCTCGACGCCAAGGGTCTCGCCGCTCTCGGCGCCGACCCATTCGCCGCCAATCAGCATTCGCGCCTCGGCCGCCTCCGGCGTCACGGTGTCCATGGCCACTCTCTCCCATCAGGTTTGGTCGGATGTGCGTCGCTTCGAGCGAGGGATCAAGCCGGGGGAACCGGCCCTCCCCCGGCCCCCCAATCACTCCTCCCCCACCGCCAAGTACCGCCGGCGCACCGCTTCGTTGGCGCGCAGGCCGGCGATGTCATCGCGGTAGACGATCTGGCCCTTGTCGATCACCACCGCGTCGCTCGCCACGCCGAGGCAGAAATGCATGTTCTGCTCGGCGATCAGGATGGTCGTCCCGGTGGCGCGCAGCTCGCGCAACAGGACGCCGATGCGCTGCACGACGATCGGCGCGAGGCCCTCGCTCGGCTCGTCCAGCACCAGGACCAGCGGGTTGCCGACCAGGGCGCGGGCGATCGCCAGCATCTGCTGCTCGCCGCCCGAGAGGCGGCCGGCGGCGCGGTTGCGCAGCGGGGCGAGCAGCGGGAACGTCTCCCAGACCCGCGCCAGCGGCCAGTCGTCCTGGCCCTCCGGCCCGCGCTTGGCGGCGATCACCAGGTTGTCCTGAACGCTGTGGTCGGGGAACACCTGCCGGTCCTCCGGCACGTAGGCGAGACCCAGCCGGGCGATGACGTGCGGCTTGCGGCCAGCGACCTGCGTGCCGCGAAAGGCGATGCTCCCGCCGCGCGGGGCCAGCACCCCGGCGATCGTCTTCATCGTGGTGCTCTTGCCCGCGCCGTTGCGGCCCAGCAGCGCCATGGTCTGGCCCTGGAACAGCTCCAGCCCGACCCCGAACAGGATCTGGCTCGCGCCGTAGAACACGTCGATCCCGTCCACGCGCAGGATGGGACCGGCGCTCATGCCAGCTCGTCCTCCGGCGTGCCGAGATAGGCGGCGATCACCGCCGGGTTGGCGCGGATCGCCTCCGGCGTGCCCTCCGCGAGCACCTTGCCGTAGCACAGCACGGCGATCGACTCGGCGATGCGGAACACGATGTCCATGTCATGCTCGATGAAGACGAGGGTGAGGCCCTGGCGCTCCCAGAGTGCCCGCACCCTCTCGATCATCCGCCACCGCTCCTCCGGCCCCATCCCGGCGGTCGGCTCATCGAGCAGCAGGACGGAGGGCTCCAGCGCCAACGCCAGCGCGATGTCGAGCAGCTTCTGATCACCGTGGGAGAGGTTGGCGGCCTCGGTCTCCGCCTGGTCCGCGAGGCCGAGCAGGTCCGCGACCTCCAGGGCGCGCGGCCGCGCGCCCGGCGGGGGGAAGCGGCGGCCAAGCTGGTCCCATTGGCCGCGATGCGCGGCGACCGCGGCCATCAGGTTTTCGGCGACCGTCATGGTGGGAAAGATGCTCGCCACCTGGAACGCCCGGCCGATGCCGTGCTTGACGATGGCGGCGCGACTGAGGCCGGTGATGTCCGCATCGTCCAGGAGCACCCGGCCCGCGTCCGGCGCCAACCCGCCCGAGATCAGGTTGAAGAAGGTGCTCTTGCCCGCCCCGTTCGGGCCGATGACGGCGGTGAGCGATCCGGTTGGAAAGGACAGGGTCACGCCGTCGATCGCCGCGACGCCGCCGAACCGCTTCGTCAGGCCCTCAACGCGCAGCATCTCAGCCCCGCCTGACGCCAGCCACGCGCGGCCAGCGGCGCCGCGCTTGCACGAGCACGGACTCCATCACCCCCCGCCGGAAGCCAAGCGCGAAGGCGAGGATGATGAGGCCGAGCGCCAGGCCGTAATACTCGGTCGCCCGCGTCACCAGGTCGTTCAGCGCGAGCAGGATCAGCGTGCCCACCAAGGGACCGAGGAAGGCGCCGATGCCGCCCAGCATGATCGCGAAGATCGCCTGGCCCGAGAGCGGCCAGTCGGCGAGTTCCGGATAGGCGCCGGAGACGAACAGGCTCATCACCATGCCCCCCAGCGCCGCGAACACCCCGGCGATGACGAACACGGTGAGCTTCGCGCGCCAGATGGTGATGCCGAGGAAGGCGGCGCGAGTCTCGTTGTCGCGCACCATGCGCAGGCTGGTGCCGAACGGCGAGGCGACGACGTGGCGCATCAGGAGCAATCCGGCAACCAGCACCACCAGGCTCGCCCAGTAGAGGTTGCGCGGAATGGAGAGATCGACGCCCAGGATGAACCGGCGCGGGATGCCGCCGCGCAAGCCCTGGTCGCCTCCGGTCAGCGAGACCCAGGACAGGATGATGCTGTGCAGCAGCATCTGCATCGCCAGGGTGACGAAGGCGAAATAGATGGTGCGCAGCCGGATGCAGACCGCGCCGACCAAGAGCGCCAAGAGCGCCGAGAACGCCAGCGACACCAGTACCGCCGCCCAGAGCGGCAACGAAGTGTCCTGCATCAGCAGGGCGAAGCTGTAGGCGCCGAAGCCATAGAACATGCCATGCCCGAAGGACACCAGCCCGGTGGTTCCGACCAGCAGGTTGAGCGAGGTCGCGAACAGGCCCATGGCGGAGAGGCGAATGACGAGGTCGGTGAACGCGGCGTTCGGGATGGCGAGGGGGATGACCCACAGCACGGCAAGCACGAGGAGGGCGAGTATCGCTTCGACTCCTCCCCCAACCCCCTCCCGCAACAGGAAGGGGCTCGCGGCACCACTCCCCCTCCCCTTGCGGGAGGGGGCCGGGGGGAGGGGCGCGGAGCTTTCCGCCATCACACCACCTCCCGCCCAAACAACCCTGTCGGCCGGGTGATGAGAACCACGATCATGAACCCGAAGATCAGCTCATCGGTGAACAGCGGGAATCCGATCGTGCCGAAGCTGCGGATCATCCCCAGCAGGATCGCGGCGATCAGCGAGCCCGCGATCGAGCCCATGCCGCCAATCACCGTGACGATGAAGCTTTCGATCAGCACGGAGAACCCCATCCCCGGCGTGAGCGAGCGCACCGGCGCGGCGAGCGCGCCCGCGAGTCCCGCGAGCCCGCCGCCGACCGCGAACACCAGCGCGTAGAGGAGCGTCGTGTTGATGCCCAGTACCGAGACCATCTCGGGATTGACCGCGGCCGCGCGGACGATCTTGCCCGCCCGCGTCGCGGCGAGCGCCACGCCGAGCACTAAGGCGACGGCCAGCGCCACCCCGATCAGCACGAGGTAGAAGGGGGGCACGATCCCGCCGGCGATGAAATAGGGCGGCACCTGGAAGGCGGGCGGCATCCCCATCGACTGGAAGTCCGCGCCCCAGACCATCTTCACCACGTCGTCGAAGATCAGCACCACGGCGTAGCAGATCAGCAACTGCATCAGCACGTTGGTGCCGTAGGCGCGGCTGATCAGGAACCGCTCGAACGCGATGCCGAACAGCCCCATCCCGACGCACCCGGCCGCCACCGCCGCGAGATAGCTGCCGGTGAACTGATAGGTGCTGAGCGCGAAGTAGGCGCCCAGCATGTAGAACGTGCCGTGCGCGAAGTTGACGACCTTCAGCACGCCGAAGATCAAGGTCAGCCCGGCCGCCACCAGGAACAGCAGCAGGCCCACGATCAGCCCGCTGCTGGTCTGCGTGACCAGGCAGCCGGAGCTGGAGACGCACCCGGCGAGGGCGTTCAGGTCCATGCGCGCGCCGACAATTCAACCCCTCTCCCCAGCCTTGCGGGGGAGAGGGAGAGAATGGGTTGCGCCCACCGTTCAAACATACCCGTTCTTCTTCTTCCACTCGGTCTCCAGCTCGGTGATCTCGCCCCAGTCGCCGGGCTGGATATCGACGATGTAGGGCGGCTTGGGGACGGTGTTGCCCCAGCCGATCGCGTAGTCCGCGATGCTGTGGTCCTCGCGCATGGTGATCTTGCCGTTCACGCCGAACGGGGAGTCGATCGTCAGTCCGGGGAGCGCCTGCGCCATCTTCTTGCCGTCGGCGGCGCCCGCCTTCTTGGCGGCGGCATCGAGGAAGGCGACCGCGGTCGCCATCTGCCAGGACCAATTGGTGGGGTACTCGTTGAACCGCTTGCGGTACGCCTCGCCCCACTCCTTGTTCCGCGGCGTGTCGGGGAACGTCTCCAGGTAGCGCACCCCGGAGTAGCTTCCCTGCGGCATCGCCTTGATCGCGTTCAGCACCGGATAGTCGCCCATGTTCGGGTTGAACATCGCCACCTGGGTGAACAGCGCATAGACGTTCCCCTGATTGACGAAGGAGGAGAGGTCGCCCGCGTAGAGCAGGCTGAACACCGCCTGCGGCTTCGCCTGGATCAGCCGTGTGATCGCGTCGGTGAAATCCGGCTGTCCCAGCTTCGGCCAGACCTCGGCGATCACCTGGATGTCCGGTTTGAAGTGCTTGATGAAATCCAAGTACTGCTTCGTCGTGTCGCGTCCATAGGCGTAGTCCGGGGAGCAGGTGGCGAAGCGGGTCATCTTGCGCGCGGTCGCCTGCTTGGCCGTGTAGCCGCCGCCCACGATGGCGTCCTGCACGCCCTGCCGCGCGCAGCGGAACGCGGTCGCGACCCGGATCTTGGGGTCGGCGGTCAGCGACGAGGTCTCGCTCGCCGTGTGGATGCACAGCACGCCCAGGTCGCGCACCACTTCCTGCACCGCGAAGGCGCCGGACGACGCCTCCGCGTCGAGCAGGATCTCGCACCCATCGCTGTTCACCAGCTCGCGCGCGATGCGCGCCGCCTCCTGCGGCTGGCCCTTGGAGTCGCGCACCACCAGCTCGATCTTGCGCCCGGCCAGCCCGCCGGCGGCGTTCACCTGCTCGATCGCCATTTGCGCGGCGTTGCGGCTGGAGGTGCCGAGCAGGGCGATGGCGCCGGAGATGATCGACTGCATCCCCACCTTGACCGTGTTCTGCTGCGCCCGGCCGATCCGCGGCACGGCCAGCGCGCCGGCCGCGCCCGCGAGCAGCGTGCGGCGGCGCAGTCCAGAGCCATCCATGGTACGCATCTCTCTCCCTCACTCGTTGCCGGCACAACCCAGGTTCCGCGACTTGCGCCCTGACGCTCAGGGGACGGTGTACGTGCAAATATGACTCCGTCAACGGGTGCGGCGTCGGAAGCCGGTTTGGGCGGCGTCGAGGGTTTCTTTACTTTTCCGATATATTTTGGGCCAACTGCGTCCGACTGCCTTCATTCCTGGAGTCCGCCGTGCAACCTGAGCATGTGCCGATCGGTGATCTGTTCTCCAGAGAGTGTCTCTACACTGTTCCTCTGTTTCAGCGCCCCTATGTCTGGAATGACGATCGGTGGGAGGCGCTTTGGGAGGACGTGTCCCGCGTCGCGGATCAGGAACTGGCCGGCAGCGTGAAGATCAGGCCGCATTTCCTCGGCTCGGTCGTGCTCCAGCAGATTCCCAACGGCATAAAGCAACTGCCCCGGCGGGAAATCATCGACGGCCAGCAACGGTTGACCACGCTTCAATTGCTGTTGAAAGCCTCGGCCGATGCGATGGAGGCTGATGGAGCTACGTCCGAGGCGGCACGCCCGCTGCGCCCGCTATTGCGTCATCCATATGCCCCCAAATCAGACCCGGAGGGCGCCTACAAGGTATGGCCAACAAACGTCGATCGGGTGCGCTTCCAGTCCGTCATGGATGCTGGACCCAATTCCGTGTCCTTCGAAACGGACCGGCTCGCCGGTGCATACGTCTACTTCCGGGATCAGGTTACACGCTGGCTAGTTGAAGGTGGCAGCAGCGATGAGATGCGTGCGCAACGCGCCGAAGCCCTTGCCACGACACTCCGACAACGGTTATGGCTGATTGCATTGAATCTGGCTGAGGATGATCAAGCGCAGGTCATCTTCGAGTCGCTGAATGCTCGGGGTACGCCACTCCTGCCAGCCGATCTGATCAAGAATTTCCTACTGCGGCAGGCAGAAGCGGAGCGAGCAGATACATCATCGTTGTACGCTCGGTATTGGCAGCCATTCGATGAGGACCGTTTCTGGCACCAAACCGTTGGCATTTCAGCCAGACCACGTCTCGACCTGTTCATGCAACACGCCCTTACGGTGCAAACCAGAGAGATCGTTGCGGTCGGACAATTGTATGACGCTTTTGTCCATTATGCCAAGAGATCGTGCGGCCGCTATACAGCAGAGCGCCATCTGGCTGATCTGTTCCGGTTAGCCGGAACCGCTCGGGCGCTCTATGAGGCGGACGAGCATACCAGCGATCGTGTTCTGCTGGCCGCCGCTCGCATCAGGGAAATGGATCTCGGGGCAGCACTTCCGTTTCTGCTCCATCTTGGCAGCGATGCTACTCGTGACGAGGCGGACGTGGCTCAAGCCTGCATGTGGCTGGAAAGTTTCTTAGTGCGCCGTACCGTATGCGGGCTGAGTGCGAACGGGTACGCGCGGCTCTCTGTCGAACTTTTGAAGGCTGTGGCCGATGCTCGACCAGCGGCTCCCGTCGTTGCCACCTTCCTTCGTCGTGCAAGCTCCGAGAGCACGCGATGGCCCGATGATGTTGAATTCAGCTGCGCTTGGCGGTCGGTGCCACTCTATCGCACCCTGAAGCGTAGCCGCTTGACGATGCTGCTGAGAGCATTGGAACGAGAACTGCGCGATCCCAACTTAACAGATCCAGTCCCGATCCCGAAATCCCTTCATGTCGAACATGTGATGCCGTGTGCGTGGCAGACGAATTGGCCGTTGCCGGTTGGGAGCGCATCCGACGCTGAGACGACCCGAGACAGGCTTGTGCATACGATCGGCAACTTGACGCTTCTGACGCAGAAGCTGAACGGAAAGCTTTCCAATGCCGCGTGGATCGCTCCAACCGGACAAGCGGCGAAGCGGCCAGAGCTGAAACGGCATGGCTTGCTCATGCTGAACCAATCTCTTGCCGACCGCTCCATCTGGAACGAAGAAGCAATAGCAGACCGCGGCGATATGCTCTTTGAAATTGCACTCCGCATCTGGCCAAGGCCAGCCTGAGTAGCACTCAAACTTGTCAGCTTACGTCGATGCCAACGCCGCCAGCATCCTATCCCGCGCCGCGAAATCCCCCTCCGCGTGGACCGGCTGGATGCAGACCTGGTTGGCGCCCGCGTCCAGGTGCGCACGCAGCCCCTGCTTGACCCGTTCGGCGTCGCCCCACAGCACCATCGCGTCGATGAAGCGGTCGCTGCCTCCCTCCGCCAATTCCTGCTCAGTGAAACCGAGCCGCAGCCAATTGTTGTGGTAGTTGTCGAGCCGCATGTAGCGCGACAGCTCCGCCCGGCCAAGCGCGCGCGCCTTGTCGGGATCGGACTCCAGCGTTACTTTCTGTTCGGCGACCAGCCACTTGTTCGGGCCGAGCGCTTTGCGGGCCTGCTCGGTGTGCGCGGGCGTCGTGTTGTACGGCAGCGCGCCGCGCGTGCGCTCCGCCGCCAGGCGCAGCATCAACGGCCCCAACGCGGCGATCGCGACGGGCCACTCCTCCGTGCCGGACTCGTTGCGAACCAACGCCTCCAGATAGGCGCGCATCGCCGGGACCGGCTTCTGGTACTCGTGCCCACGCAGCCTCTCGACCATCGGCGGATGGCTGACGCCGAGGCCGAGGATGAAGCGGCCATTGTAAAGCCCGTTCAGCGTCAGCAGCCCGCGCTGCGCGGTGAAGGCGTCGCGCGCATAGATGCTGGCGATTGAGCTGCCGACCTTGATTTTGGTGCTGTTGGCCAGCATGAAGCCGGCAACGGACAGCGATTCATAGCCGCGCGCCTCCGGATACCAGAGCGCGTCGAAGCCGAGCCGCTCGACCATGCCCACGAACTCGCCAAGCTGCACGGCGTCCAGCCGATCGATGGGGTACCAGACCCCGAGACGTCCGAGCTGCTGCATGACACCCTCCGGTTTCAGATAACCTTCGCCGCGCGCAGCCGGGCGATCTCGGCTGGCTCACAGCCGAACTCGGCCAGCACCGCGTCGGTGTGTTCGCCCAACGCTGGCGTCGGCGTGCCGAGCTTGACAGAATGCACCGCCTCCGTCCCGGTCATCGCCATGATGCCCGAGCTGGCCTGGATCACATGGTCGTAGGCGGTCTGCGTGCCGCGCGGGCCGCCTTGGCCGAAGGCGGAGAAGCTCGCGTAGATCAGGCACGGATTGATCGCCGACAAATCGCGGTAGCCGAGGCCGAGCGCCTCAAACGCGCCGGGACGGTAGTTCTCCACGAACACATCCGACCCGGCCACCAGCCGCCTGATGATCTCCTGCCCCTCTTTAGCTTTAAGGTCAAAAGTAAGCGAGCGTTTGTTCGATGCCTGGGTGAGGAACCCGGTGCCCATCAGGCGCCGGTTCAGCGCGGGGTCGGTGCCGCTGGAGCGGCTCTGGTCGGGATCGTCCGGATGTTCGACCTTGATGACATCGGCCCCCAGTACGCCGAGCTGATAGGCAGCGAAGGGACCGGCGAGCCCGTGCGTCGCGTCGATGGCACGAATTCCCTCGAACGGCAGCATCCGCCTCTCCTTCCCCCGCGCGCAGGCTCGCGCCTCGGCGTGCCAGCGTCAACCAAGCAGCGCTTGACGCCCCGCCCCCGCCCCGCCACTTGTGCCCGGCATGTCAACGCGCATCCTGATCGATCACCGCGCGGGCGGCGCGCACGCCCTGCGCCACCCCGAGAAGGCGCACCGGCCGGACAACCCGATCCAGCGCAAGCCCGCCTGGATACGGGTCAAGGCGCCGACGCACCCGGTCTACCACGAGACCAGGGAACTGATGCGCGCGAACCGCCTGGTCACGGTCTGCGAGGAAGCGGCCTGCCCCAACATTGGCGAGTGCTGGAGCCAGCGCCACGCCACCATGATGATCATGGGCGATGTCTGCACCCGCGCCTGCGCCTTCTGCAACGTCGCCACCGGCCAGCCGCGCGCGCTCGACCACGACGAGCCGGCGCGCGTGGCCGATGCGGTCGCCAAGCTGGGTTTGCGCCACGTCGTCATCACCTCGGTCGATCGCGACGACTTGCCCGACGGCGGCGCCCGGCACTTCGCGCGCGTGATCGCCGCCATCCGCGCGGCCGCGCCGGAGATCACGATCGAGGTGCTGACCCCGGACTTCCTGCGCAAGCCCGGCGGCGTCGAGGTCGTCGCGGAGGCGCGGCCGGACGTGTTCAACCACAACCTGGAAACCGTGCCCCGCCTCTATCCCACGATCCGGCCCGGCGCGCGCTACTTCCAGTCCCTGCGGCTCTTGGACCGGGTGAAGGCGATCGATCCCACGATCTTCACCAAGTCCGGGCTGATGGTCGGCCTCGGCGAGCAGCGCGGCGAGATTTCGCAGGTGATGGACGACCTCCGGATCGCCGACGTCGATTTCCTCACCCTTGGCCAGTACCTGCAACCCACGGTGAAGCACGCCGCGGTGGATCGCTTCGTCACGCCCGAGGAGTTCGCGGAGTACGCCGCCCTCGCCCGCGCCAAGGGCTTCCTCCTGGTCTCCGCCAGCCCGCTGACCCGCAGCTCCTACCACGCCGACGCCGACTTCGCCGCGCTGCGCGCCGCCCGCGCCCGCGAGGTCGGGCGCTGACCGATGCCGACCCACGCCGAACGCCAGCTCGTTCCCTACGCGCCGGAACGCCTCTTCGATCTGGTGGCCGATGTCGGCCGCTATCCGGAGTTCCTGCCCTGGTGCGTCGCCGCGCGGGTGCGCAGCCGCAGCGAGAGTGAGATCGTCGCCGACCTCACGATCGGCTTCGGCCCGTTCCGCGAAAGCTTCACCAGCCGCGTCAGCCTCGACCGTCCGCGCACGATCAAGGTGAAGTACGAGCGCGGGCCATTCCGCTATTTGAATAATCAGTGGGAATTCATCCCCCATCCCAATGGCACCGAGGTGGCGTTCTTCGTCGATTTCGAGTTCCGAAGCCGCATCCTTCAATCGGCGATTGGCGTGGTGTTCAACGAGGCGGTGCGGCGGATGGTGAACGCGTTCAAGAAGCGCGCCCACCAAGTCTACGGCCCGCCGGAAATGCTCGCGTCGCGCTGCGTGCCCACGCCGTCATAAACTTTTGTAACGCCTTGACATCGTCGCTGGTCGTGTGCCAAGGCCGGCTGCGTATGCCGCCCTTTGATGGAACGAGGCGGGACAAAAGGAGCGTCCACCCATGAACTCAGTCGGCGCCAGGGTGCCGGGCGTGCTCGATCGCGAGCGAACGGTGGCGGGACCGGGCTTCAACCGCTGGCTGGTGCCGCCGGCCGCGCTGTGTGTCCATCTGTCCATCGGGCAGGCGTACGCGTTCAGCGTGTTCAATTTGCCAATGAGCAAACTCGTCGGCATCACGAAATCGGCGCCTGGCGATTGGAAGCTGACGGAGCTTGGCTGGATCTTCAGCATCGCCATCGTGCTCCTGGGCGTGTCGGCCGCGGTCGCTGGCACCTGGCTGGACCGGGTCGGGCCGCGCAAGGCGATGTTCACCGCCGCCTGCTGCTTCGGCGGCGGCTTCCTCGTCTCGGCGCTTGGCGTGTACCTGCACCAGCTCTGGCTGATCTATCTTGGCTATGGCGTGCTGGGAGGCTGCGGCCTCGGCATCGGCTACATCTCGCCGGTCAAGACATTGATCACCTGGTTCCCCGATCGGCCGGGCATGGCGACGGGTCTCGCGATCATGGGCTTTGGGGGCGGCGCGATGATCGCCTCGCCGCTGTCGGTGCGATTGATGGCGGCGTTCTCCAGCCCGACCCACATGGGCGTGGCCGAGACCTTCCTCGTGCTGGGAGTGATCTATTTCTGCTTCATGTGCGTCGGCGCGGCGATCGTGCGCGTCCCCGCCGAGGGGTGGCGCCCAGCCGGCTACGTGGCTCCGGCGCAGTCGGCCCGCATGATCACGACCGAGAACGTGCATGTGGACATCGCCATCCGCACTCCGCAATTCTGGCTCCTGTGGTGGGTGCTGTGCCTGAACGTCACGGCCGGCATCGGCGTGTTGGGCCAGGCCTCGGCCATGGCGCAGGAGATGTTCCCGGGCCGGATCACGGCCTCGGCGGCGGCCGGTTTCGTGGGCCTGCTGAGCCTGTTCAACATGGCGGGGCGGTTCTTCTGGGCCTCCACCTCGGACCTCATCGGACGCCGCGCCACCTATTGCGTGTTCTTCGTTCTCGGCATGGCGCTCTACGCGCTGGTGCCGAGCGCCGCGCACATGGGCAGCATCGCGCTGTTCGTGGCCTGCTTCCTGGTGATCATCAGCATGTACGGCGGCGGCTTCTCCACCATTCCCGCCTATCTCAAGGACGTGTTCGGAGTGCGCTATGTCGGGGCGATCCACGGCCGGCTGCTCACCGCGTGGTCGGCCGCCGGCGTGTTCGGGCCGGTGCTGGTGAACTACATCCGTCAGTACCAGATCGACCATGGGGTGGCGAAGGCGGACGCCTACACGCAGACCATGTACATCATGGCCGGGCTGCTGCTGATCGGGCTGGCCTGCAACGTGCTGATGCGCCCGGTCAGCGCGCGGCACCACTTGGCCGCGCAACCGACCTGAGCGAGGAAAGCCATGAGCGCGCAGAGCAGCGTCCGTCCGGTGGAGCGCGGCGTCACCGTCAAGCTCGTTCTATACTGGCTGATCGCGGGCCTGCCCCTGGCGTGGGGGGTGGCCAACACGATCGGAGACGCCGCCAAGCTGTTCCGGTAGCCAGAAGTAGGGGGTTGGGTGCCCAACAACACCGGTCACGCAAGCCGTTCCAGCAACGCTCTCGCTCGCCGCAGATCATCCGTGTCCAGCCCTTCGGTAAACCAGCCATAGACCGGAGCGAGCAGATCGCGCGCCGCCGCCTTGTTATTCTCATGCCAATGAGACGCCAGGGCCACCGCGGCGCGCAACTCCCACAGCCGCGCCTGCTGCCGGCGCGCGACCGCGAGGGCAGTCGTCAGCGCCGCCTCGCCAAGATCCGCGCGGCCGGCTTGCAGCAGCAACTCGCCCCGGAGCCGGTACAGCTCGGCCTCGCACATGCGCTCCCCGGTCGTCTCGGCGATAGAGATGCCTTCATTGAGCAGGCCGAAGGCACTTTCATACTCACCAGAGCGCCCATGGGCCGCCGCGAGGTGATAAAGATGGGTAGGCTCATAGAGCCCCACCTTGTACCGCTGCAATGCCTGACGCACTTGCCGCATGATCGCGATGCCAGACCGCGGGTCGGCGTTCCGCGCCACGGCGATGCCCTGGTAGAACCTCGCCCAATCCGGATACATCTGAACGCCGTTTTGCTGGCAATAGACCACGATCTCGTCTGCCAGCGGCGGCGCGGAGGCATGATCCGCCTCGAACAGCCCGCGACGCAGGAGCTCGCCATAGAGAGCGAATGCCAACCGACTCGGCTGGCCGATCTCGCGCGCCTTCCTCACCGTCTCCCGGCCAGCTTCTTCCGCCTGTTGCGGATAGCCGAGCAGCCAGAGGAAACATGATAGGAAACCCCAGGCGGGGACGATCACATTCTGCACGTATGCCCGGCTATGGTCCCTGGCAGGATGGTTGGAAAGGCTGATAGCGAGGCATTCTTCGATATGCCTGCGAGCTTCGGCGAAGCGTCCCTCGGTCCAATCTATCTGCCCCATGAGCCGATGGGCCAACGCGAGGGTGTTCGGCTGCTGTAGGCGGGAAGCCAGTTCGAGACACTGCTCGGCGATGCCCCGCGCGGCCCCATGCTCGGCCGATACCCAAGCCACATTGAACCGTCCGCTCAAGACGGATAGCTGCTCTCTCAGTGCGGCGCCGTCGCGGAGGACGGCTTGGGCGCGGGAATAGATCGTCTGGACCTCCGGGGCGTTGTAGCCCTTGATCTCCCCCATCGCGTCGCCGAGCGCCGCGTGGAGGCCGGACTCCAGCCGATTGCGCTCCGGCCCCTCCGGCAATGCCGGGAGCAGCTCGATCGCTCGGGTGAGGTGCTTCACCGCTTCGACATTCGCCCAGCGGCGCATCGCGCGTTCGCCCGCTCGGCGCCAGTACGTGATCGCCGGTTCCATGAGGCCCGCTTCGGTGTAGTGATGCGCGAGGATTTCCGGCTGCACCTCGCTGGAATCCAAAACCTGTCCTGCCATCACCGTGGCGATGCGGGCGTGCAGTTGCTGTCGCTCGCGGCGCAGCAAGGTGCTGTACGCGGCGTCGCGGACCAAGGCGTGCTTGAACATAAAGCTGACGCGCGGCGGCACGCCATGCCTGAACAGGAGCTCGGCCGCGACGAGTTGATCGAGGGCAGCGGTCAACGCGGGCTCCGGCACGTTCGCGACGGCGGCCAGCAGGTCATAGGAGAACACGCGGCCAAGCGCGGCGGCGACCTGCGCGAGCCGCTTCGCGGCGTTGAGCCGGTCGAGGCGCGCCAGCAGGGAGGCGTGCAAGGTCGTGGGGATGGCCAGGTGCGGCAATGGACTGTCGAGCACATAGGCGCCTTCCGCTTGGCGCAACTGGCCGCTTTCCACCAGGGTCTTCGTCAGCTCTTCAACGAACAGTGGAATGCCATCGGTGCGCTCGACGATGCGCTCCATGATCTCCGCCGGCAGCGGCTTGTCGCCGGCGATGTGCGTCGCGAGCGCCGCGATCTGGGAGGGGCTGAGATGGTTCAACGCCAGAAGAGAGACATGGGCCAGTCCGGCCCAGGGCGGGGTGAATTCCGGCCGGGATGTGATCAGCAGCAAGACCGGCAGGCGCTCAATCCGCCTGATCAGGATGTCCAGCAGTTCAAGCGAGGTGGCATCACTCCACTGCGCATCCTCGAAAACCGCGAGCACCGGCTGATCGCTCGTCAGCGCTTCCAGTTGGCGGACGAACGCGGTCAAGGTTGCTTTCCGGCGCTGTTGCGGATCGGGCGGTGGGCGCGGAAAACGGCCCGTATCGGGCAAGTCAAGCAATTCGGCGAACACTCCGATCGCTTCGCCGGAACCATCGTCCGTGTGCCGCAACGCGGCGCCCAGCTTGTCGAGCTTGATCTCGGGCGTGTCGCCAGATTCCAGGCCGACGATCCGCTCAAGCTGATTGATGAAGGGGTAGAGCGTGCTGTCGCGGTGGTGGGGCGAGCAAAAAAGCCGGAACTCGGTATGCGGGTCTTCAACAAGCCGATCCTGGAGCGCGGCGGTCAGTTTCGATTTGCCGATGCCGGGCTCGCCACGGATCAGCACGACCCGGCCCTCGCCGGCCTTGGCGGACTGCCAATTGTGGACCAGCGACGCGATCTCGGCGTCGCGGTCAACTAGGGGCGTCGCCGACGCGGCGCGCAATGCCTCGAAGCGGCTGGCGATCGCACCCGGTCGCATCACCTGCCAGATTTGCAGCGGCAGCGCGAACCCCTTGACCTCGACACGGCCGAGGTCGCGGCACTCGAACAGCTCGCCCACGAGCTCGCGCGTGCCGGCATCGATCAGGACTGTGTTCGGCCCGGCCAGGGCTTGCAATCGTGCCGCGAGATTAGGGGTTTCGCCGACGACGTAGTGGTGGCTGCCGCCGCCATCGACCAAGTTGCCGACGACGACCAGGCCGGTCGCGATCCCGACCCTGGCCTGCACCCGTTCTCCAGCCGCATCGAGCCGCGCCACCGCGTCAATCACCGCCAGCGCGGCCCGCAGCGCCCGCTCAGCCGCTTCCTCGTGAGCGCGTGGATAGCCAAAATAGACCAGGACGCCATCCCCGATGTATCGGGCAACGAAACCATCGAACGCGTCCACGATTGCGGTAACGGTCTTGTGATATGTTGCGATCACGTCCCGCAGGTCTTCCGGGTCGAGCCGCGCCGAGAGTTGCGTTGAACCAATCAGGTCACAGAACATGACGATCAATTGACGCCGCTGCGCTCCCTCGGCCGGCAGCCCCGGCCCGGCCGGAGCGGGAGGGGGCGGAACCGGCGGCCCTGGCGTCTTGAGTGCCGCGATCGCCCGCAGCATCCGCTTGCGGTGCCCGAGCAGGACGCCGAGCTTTTCGAGATCGGTTTCGGCGAGATCGGGCAATACCTGGAGGTCGATCGCATTGGCGCGGAGGACCGCCTCATATTCAGGCAGTCCCAGTTGCCTCAGCCATTCCCCGATGTCCATCCCGCCCCCCCGCCGGCGCCTGCCGCCGACCGGCACGCCAGGTCATGCCGGAAGCGTGCAGCGGCGATGATATCGGAGGATGAACCGAAACCAAGTGAGATCAGTCACAACGCGGCGCTTCCGCAGGCCCGGACCGGTCAGGATCGGCTGGTGCCACGATCGACGGTTCGGCTAGGGTACGAAGTCCTACCAACCGGCGTTGATGTTCATCCATGTCGTAGGGCGGGTAGTCGTAGAGCGGAACAGCGCAGCGCATTCCGCCATCTACCAAGGTGCGGGCGGCGGAATGCGCTGCGCTCTTCCGCCCCACCCCGCCGCCTTCCATGGGTCAGCGTCCAGGACGGCTGGTACCAAAACTGTCCACTGGGAGCCGAGGCGCCGGAAACATGGCCGACATTGTCCTGATCAACCCACGCTTCACGCCATCCTACTGGGGGTGGGAGCACGCGCTCCCGATGCTGCGCGCGAAGGCGTTGTTTCCGCCCATAAACCTGCCGTTGCTCGCGGCGCTGACGCCGCCGGGACATAACGTCGCCATCATCGATGAAAACGTCGAGGAGATTGACTGGGACCGCTGCGCCCAGGCCGACATCGTTGGCCTTACCGGGATGAATGTCCAGCGCCAGCGGATGCATGAGATTTTCGCCGAACTGAAGCGCCGGGGCGTCTTCGTCGTCATCGGCGGTCCTTGGGTCAGCGTCTATGAGCAGGACTTCGGCGATCTCCCCGACGCGATCTTCATTGGTGAGGCGGAGGAGACCTGGCCGCGCTTCTTGAGCGAGTGGAGCGAGGGCCGGCACCAGCGCCGCTACGAACAGGCGGCGAAAACCGACATGGCGAGCGTGCCGGCGCCGCGCTTGGACCTGCTGCCGATGCACAAATACCTTTATGGCGGCGTGCAAATCTCGCGCGGCTGTCCGTTCACCTGCGAATTCTGCGACATCATCGTGGTGTTCGGGCGCCGGCCACGGATCAAGCGGGCCGAGCAGGTGATCAACGAGCTCGACCGTCTCGCCGCCGCCGGCAAGCGCGACATCTTCATCGCCGATGACAACCTGATCGGGAACAAGAAGGCGATCAAGCCGATCCTGCGCGAGATCATCGCCTGGCAGAAGGCGCACGGCTACCCGGTCAGCCTCGCGACCGAGGCATCGATCGACCTTGCCGAAGATGACGAGATGATGCGGCTGATGGTCGAGGCCAACATGGACGCCGTGTTCATCGGCATCGAATCGACGAACGAGGCGTCGCTGCGCGAGACCAGGAAGATCCAGAACCTTCCCGACCGCGCCGGCACATTGCTGGAAAAGGTACACCGCGTCCAGGCCGCCGGGATCATGGTCACGTGCGGCTTGATCGTCGGCTTCGACAACGACGACGAAAGCGTTTTCGAGTCGCATCGGCGGTTTGCCGAGCAGGCGCGCATCCCGCAGGCGATGGTGAATGTGCTCCTGGCGATTCCCCGCACGCCGCTCTTCGAGCGGCTGCTGCGCGAAGGCCGTCTTGTTGGCGACGGCGCGGGCACCTATTGGGGTTCGGGCGCGTTCTTCACCAACGTGATCCCGCTGCGCATGGACCGGCGCACAATTCTAGAGCGCTACGTGGCGCTGATCCAGGATCTCTATGCGGCGGACGCGTTCTTCTCGCGCCTCGACGCCCTGTGCCTCGAAGCCGGCTGGCTCCCCGCCTCGGGTTGGACGCAATACCTGAAGCGCCATCCGCTCCGCCGGCTCGGGCGGGGTTGCACGGCCGCGATCCAGGCGGCGTACGTCTTCGCGCAGCTCATGCGTCGCGTGCCTGACGCGGACCTGCGCCGGCATTACCGGCGCCGCCTGTGGAAGGTGCTGGCAAACCGACCCAACCCGAGATTGCTGCGCATGTACTGCGTCTACTGCGCGATCCACTTCCACTATGACCGGCTGATCCGGCGGATGGCCGCCGACCGCGCCGGCTTCGCGCTCGAAGGCGAGCGCGCCGGGATGCCCGGCCCCCTTCCCGCACTGGCCGCGTCGGGGGGCGAGCCGGCCGCGCGTGCCGGGGCGGATTGACGGCTGGCACGCCAAAACGGCACCTGGGCGCCTCCGGCCCTGATCGCCTCAGCGATCGTGCGGCGCGCGAAGCATCTGCTCCGCGGCGAGCCATTGCGCGATCTCGGGGGTGATCGCAGGCGCTATCCGCACAATCCCCAGTGATCGCAGGATCTCGTCGGGCGGGACCGTTTGCGCCCGAGCCGCGTCGCGGACCAGTCCCTTCGTCAATACGATCGCCGTCACGCCCCTTTGTGTTTCGATTCGCTGATCGAGGTAGAACCACTTGTCATCCCAGCACACTACTCGTGTGCTCACAGTGAACCGTTCAAACAGGCGCATCCCGAACCGGTGACGAATCATGCGGCCGCCGATGAACGGCCTCCATCCTCTCCTGACCATCAGGCGCCCCAGCCCGACCCTTATCATGAACTCCATGCCAGCGATGTCGAGGATGGCCAGATATCGGGCGTTGGTCATATGCAGATTCAGATCCAAGTCGTTGGGCAGCACACGCATCCGGGCACGCGTGACATCGTTGACGCCGATGCGGGACGCTAAGCTGGCTGAGAGCAACGTGACGATGAAGCGAACGATTGGATTCATTGCAACCTGATACCAGTGGCGCGAGATCCCGGCCGATCATCCATCATTCTCGCGAAAGCTGGAATCCAGATGATTTCGCGCAAAGCGCGAAATGTTGGGTTGGGTGCCCACTTTAACGGGCATGACAATGGAGTCATGACAAAGGGCAGCTAGAGACCTCGGGAAACCCAGCCATTACGGCCCTGTCTCCAGACAAGTTATCAACCCTGCTGGAGACGGAGTTGGCCCCAGGAGGTTTTTCGAGGTGTCCGCCCTCTCCCTCTAGTTGCTTCCGGGCGTTGGGAAGTATCCCCTGCCTTCCCCATCGCGGGCGGGAGCATGTTCGGGTTCCCGCTCGCGCGGGCACGGCCAAGCAGAGCGGAGGGTCGCGAGACCATGATCGGAGATCCTGAACGCGGCTTCCTTTTCGCTCGCCGCGTCGGCCACCTCGCCACCGCCGATCGCGCGGGCGCCCCGCACGTCGTGCCGGTCTGCTACGCCGTCGGGGAATCCACTCTCTATGTCACGATCGACGAGAAGCCGAAGCGCCGCGACCGTCCGCTCAAGCGCGTACGCAACATCGCGGAAAATCCGCGTGTCGCGCTTGTGGTCGATCGCTGGGATGAGGACTGGGGCAGGCTTGGCTGGGTCATGCTGCGGGGCCGGGCCGATATCTTGGAGGAAGGGCCGGAGCACGACGATGCCCAGGCCCTCCTGCGCGCGCGCTACCCGCAATACGCGAGCATGGATCTGGCCGCCCTGCCCGTCATCGCGCTGCGCATCGCGCGTGTGACGAGCTGGGGCGACCTCGCGGGTTGACTACTCGGCGGCCATCAGGCGCGGGGCCTCGGCCGACTCGCCGTATTGCTCCACCCATCTCCGGCCGATGGCCAACGCCTCCTCGGGCGTGAGCCAGGACCACTCCGCGCCCCGCGCACGGATCGCGACCCAGCGGGTCTCGCCATGCACTTCGCGCTCTTCCACGGAATAGGGACCGACTGCGTGAGCCATCGGCAATATATCTCCCAGAACCCTACCGACCCGGTGTGCCTGCCGTCACACAAACCGCGCGCCGGGCAACATCGCACGATCGCCGACCTCGGCGCGGCCCAACCCAGAGTCGTCGGCACCGCGCTGAAACGAGGAAACGAAAAACCTCACGTTTGTGTCAACGAAAATGCGTTCGGTTTTCCGGCTTCCATGGCGTTCCTGTCGCCATGTGACCGAAGTGCCAGTTTAGGGGGACGATGCCCGTGACAAGCCGCCTCGCTGCTTCGTTAATTGCGCTGATCGCCGCCTGTGTTGGCCATGCCACTCAGGCCCAAGACATGCTCACAGGCCAGGCCGCCTATGGCGATTGGCGGAGCAACCGGCCCGGCCTGTGGCGCGGCATCACGCCCGCCGACATGCCCGCGCCCTACGCCACGGAATCGGCCGGCAATCCTCCCCGCGTCATCCCGCGCCCCAGCGGCGCCAGCCTGCACGCTCCACCCGGCTTCACCGTGGAGCCGTTCGCAACGGGCCTCAACCGGCCGCGCATGGTCCGCGTGGCGCCAGACGGCGAGATCTTCGTCGCCGAGACCGACGCCGGCCGAGTCCGCCTGATGCGCGCGCCCGACGGAGCGGCCCGGCCAAGCGAGAACGTGGTGTTCGCCGACGGCCTCCGTGATCCTTTCGGGATCGCCTTCTGGCCGCCCGGCCCGGCGCCACGTTTCGTCTATGTCGCCGAACGCAACCGCGTCGTCCGCTTCCCCTGGCACGAAGGCGCCCCGCGCCCGGACGGTCCGGCGCAAGTCGTGGTGCCCGAGATCGCGCCGAGCACGGGCGGGCACTGGACCCGCGACGTCGCCTTCAGCCCGGACGGGCAGCGCATGTACCTCGCGGTCGGTTCAGCCACCAACGATGCCGAGGGCGGCCATCCCGAGCAGTGGCGTGCCCAGGTGATTGCGTTTGATCCCGAGGGCAAGGGCCGGGAGGCGTTCGCCACCGGATTGCGCAACTGCGTCAGTCTCGCCATCGCGCCGGGATCGGGCACGCCGTGGTGCGCGGTCAACGAGCGTGACGGCTTGGGCAACAACCTGCCGCCCGACTACGTCACCCACCTGGAGCCCGGCGGGTTCTACGGCTGGCCCTGGTTCTACATCGGCGATCACCCCGACCCCACGCATCACGGCGCCCATCCCGAGCTCGCCGCGCGCGTGCTGGTCCCCGACGTGCTGATCCAGCCGCATTCCGCCCCGCTCGGCATGACGTTCTACGAAGCGCATGGCCCGGCCGCGTTCGGCGCGGATTATCAGGGCGACATCTTCGTTGCCCTGCACGGCTCCTGGAACCGCTCGCTGCGCACCGGCTACAAGCTCGTGCGCATTCACCCTGGCAAGGACGCCTACGAGGATTTCGTGACCGGCTTCGTTGCCGGCGATCAATCCGTCTGGGGCCGCCCGGTCGCGGTCGCGGTCGCCCACGACGGCGCCCTGCTGATGAGCGACGACGCGGGCAATGCGATCTGGCGCGTCGCGCCCGCGGCGCATCCGTGATCGTCGCCCGAACGTGAGTCGGGCCAGGCGCCGCCCAGGGGCGGTTCCTCACGTTGGAGCCGGAGAGGGACCGCTGGACGGCCGGCGCCCGCGAGCCGAGGAATGGAGGAGCATCGTGTGGGACAGGATCGAACTCAGCCAGCACATCAAGGTCGGGCGCAGGCCACCCGACGAGCGGGAGATCGACGGGCTGCGCAAGGAGGCTGTGCGTGCCGTCGTCGATCTGCGCACGCACGACGAGACGTTCGGCAAGGCCATGACACCGGCGGCCGAGGCTAGGCAGGTCCGCGCCCGCGGCATGGATTACATCCACGTGCCCGTCTCCTCCGAAAGCGTGGACAAGACCGACCTGGACCGGGTGGGCGAGGCGTTGAAGCACGCGCCCAAGCCGGTGCTGATCCACGATTCGAGCGGCAACCGGGCGGGCATGATCGCGCTCGCCCACACCGCGATCGAGGCCGGCGTGCCGGGCATGGAGATGCTGGAGATGGCGCGCCACCTCGATCTCGTTTTCGGCGACCCGCCGCAGCAGGAGGTCTTCGCGCACTACGTCGATCAGCGCAGAACCCGCCCCGATCCGTTCGCGCGCCGCCAGGAGGGGCGGCGCGAGGACGGCCGCGCGATGCCCTTGCTGGCCGAGGACACCGGCACGCTCGCGGCCGAGATACAGGAGGACCATCACCGGGAGTTCGCTCAGGATGAGGCGCGTGTCGTCACGCCGGCGCCGACCCCGATGGAGACGCATCCGATCGCGACCGAGCCGCCGCGACCACCCGCCCCCGCGACGGCGCGGC
>DATFDN010000562.1:0-3266 GCA_035252035.1 Acetobacteraceae bacterium
CGTCGACAACTAGCTCGATCTGGTGCGAGCGGGCCAGCCGGCGCCGCTTCTTTGCCGCCTCCCTCAGTGGGCAACAGGCGAGCTCCCGGACTGGGTCGAGCGGGACGCGATGGCCCACCTCCTCCTCCGGGCACAGGTGGCGGGACAGCCCGAGCAGGGGGTTGGGCGCACCGCCCACCTCGGCCGGCATCCTGCGGAGCAGGATGCAATCATGCCGCGGCACGACGTGGAGGATACGCCCGAACAGGACCGCGAACGCCGGCGCGCCAAGCCCGGCGGCTGGGCCGGAGAGCACCGGCGCGTTGTAGTCGCTAACACCGCCGTCCATGAACTCCAGCGAGCGCACAGGCCCGCGTTGCACGACGCACAGGGGAAGGAGCAGAACCGGGGTGGCGGAGCGCGAGACGAGCACAATGGCAGGCCGCGCGCGCAGCGTGGGCGCGAGCGCCGCGCACCACCCTTCGGCCCACAGGTAACGCTGGAACGGTAGGCAGAACCCCTCCGCCTCCAGCCCTGTCCAGGCGGAGCGCACCGCCTCCGGCCGGTCGACCACCTGAATGTCCAGAGCCTCGACCACCGGAGCGCCCCGGAGCACCTCCCACTTTTTCCACAAGATCGGGCAGCCTCCGCCCCACAGACGCTCCTGTGCGGGACCACCTCGCTCCAGGACTCGCACGGCATGTTACCGCAGGCTGGTCAAAAGTGAGATAAAATTCCTTTTACATGGCCACTCGGCAAGGCGATTTGTGGTCCGGCCGACCCACCGCGCCGTGTTGATGCGCTGTCCATTGGAAAAGCGCTGATCGGTTCGTGAGCATCGGCCGCGCCCTGGCGTGATCTGGTTCCAGTCAGAGCCAAGTGAGGGGAGGGCGCCGGCAGTGTAGGGTGAGAGCTCGCTACGCCACCTCCATCACCCCGAGCGGGCGCGCGAGCAGGCGGGGCACCTCGGCCGCGGGGACCGGGCGGCTGAACAGGAAGCCCTGCACCTCCGTGCAGCCCTCTTCCGTCAGGTAGGCCAGTTGCCGCTCCGTCTCGACCCCCTCGGCCGTCGTCGCCACGCCGAGCCCGGCGCAGAGGCCGGTGACGGCGCGCACGATCGCGGCGCAGTCCCCGCTGCCGCCCTCGCCCAATCCTTGAACGAAGGAGCGATCGACCTTGACCTTGTCGAACGGGAAGCGGCGCAGGTAGCTGAGCGACGAGTAGCCGGTGCCGAAGTCATCCATGGCGACCCCGACCCCGAGCGCGCGGATGCGGCGCAAGGTGGCGAGCGTCTCCTCCGTGTCTTGGAGCATGACCCCTTCGGTGATCTCGACTTCGAGCCGTCCGCGCGCGAGGCCCGAGTCGGCGAGCGCGTCGGCGATGGTTTCGACGAGTGCCTCTCCGGCACGGAACTGCGCGGGCGAGAGATTGACCGCGACCTTGAGCCCGTCCGGCCAAGTCGCCGCCTCGGCGCACGCGCGTTGCAGCACCCAGGCGCCGATCGGGACGATGAGGCCGGCTTCCTCGGCCACCGGCACGAACTCCGTTGGCGAGACTAAGCCGCGCCCGGGGTGGTTCCACCGCAGTAGTGCCTCGAAACCGGTCAGGCGGCGGGTGCGCGGGTCCACCAGCGGCTGATAGTGCAGCTCGAATTCGCCGGCTGCCAGGGCACGCCGAAGGCCGAGTTCAAGGGAGCCTCGCACCTGCGTGCGCACGTCCATCTCCGGCTCGAAGAACCGCCACACGGCCCGTCCCTCGGCCCTGGCGCGATACAGCGCGAGGTCGGCGTGCTTCAGCAGCACATCGGGCGAGAGGCCATCACGGGGCGCGAGGGCGATGCCAAGGCTGGTTCCCACCAAGATCTGGTGGTTCTCGACCTCATAGGGCGCGCCGAGCGCTTCGACAAGCCGCCGCGCCAGCGCGGTGGCCTCGCCCGCGTGGCGCACCGAGGATTGCAGGATCGCGAATTCATCGCCACCGAGCCGCGCGACCACGTCCGTCTCGCGCAACTCCGAGCGCAGGCGCTTCGTGACCGCCTGCAGCAATGCGTCGCCCGTGGCGTGCCCGAATGTGTCGTTCACCGCCTTGAAGCGGTCGAGATCGAGGCAGAGGAGGGCGAAGGCCGCCCCGCGCCTCGTGCCGGCCAGCGCCTCTTCCACCCGGGCGCGGAACAGGACGCGGTTGGGCAGACCCGTCAACGCATCATGGTGCGCCATGTGCGCGATCCGCGCCTCCGCCCGGCGCCGCTCGGTGACATCCTCCAGGGTGAAGACCCATCCGCCGCCCGCCATCGGTTGCGCCGACACCGCGAGCACCTTGTCGCCTCGGATCTCCTCGTACGACATGGCGCCGGCCTGGGCCGGGGCGATCCGGCGCTCGGCGTAGATCTCGTCGTGGGTCCGGCCCGGGAAGTGGCCGGCCGCCATCAACACACCCACGACCTCGCGCAGGCTCATGCCCAGGCGAAGACTCCCAGGGGGCAAGCCGACCGTCTCGCAAAGCCGGGCGTTCATCACGACGAGCCGCTCATTGGCATCGTACATCGCGAGGCCGTGCGGCATGTTGTCGAGCGCGGCGGCGAAGCGCAGGTTGGTTTGCCCGAGTGCCACCGCGTTCCCACGGAACACCTCGACCGCGGCCGCCATCGCGCCGATCTCATCCCGCCGGCCAAGCCCAGGCACGAGCGCCCCGACGTCGCCGGCCGCGAGGCGGGAGACTGCCTCCGTCAAGCGCTGCACGGGCAGCACCAGCCGGCGCAACAGCACGAGCAGGGCGACCCCCGCGAGACCCAAGGCCGCGGCGATCGCACCGAGCGCGGCACGAAGGCAGGTCCGCGCATCCGCGGCGAGGCGCTTTCCGTGCGCCACCGCCTCCGCGACGGCGGCGTCGCGCGCGGGAAGCACGCCGGGCAGGGCAGCGATCGTCCAGCGGCGCCACTCCCGCAAGCTCATGGGCGGCGTGCCGCCGCTGCGCGCGACGGCCACGAGGTTGCGATAGACGGGTTCGGACTGGCGAAAGAAGCCGTCACGGGTTGCCGTCATCGCCGCGACCAGCCGCGGCGGCGAGCCGGCCATCGCCACCTGGCGGCACAGACGGCCCCAGGCGTGCTGGATTTGGCCGGTGAGCAGCGTCAGATCCTCGATCTGCCCCGGTGTGAGGGGCCGCCCGCCGACCCATCCGCTGAGATGGCTGCTGCGCCGGCCGGCGGCGGCCCGCATGTCCACCGCCAGGCTGCCCACCTCGACGAGCGCGCCGACCGAGGCGCTGGCGCGCGCGGCGGCGCCCTC
>DATFDN010000563.1:0-3066 GCA_035252035.1 Acetobacteraceae bacterium
CGGCTCCGGCGCACTGACCCCGACCGCCGCGACCTCTGACCCATGCGATCGCCGCTTCGACCCCCGCTCCATCCGGAGGGGAGACGAGGCGGGCGACTCCCCTCCCCTCGCGGGAGGGGGGACAGGGGGAGGGGTTCCGAGCGGCCAGGATCCCAAACCGGCTAAAAAGGGCAACGCCGATGGCACTCGACCTGACAAAACTCGTCGGTGATTTCCAAAACTACTTCCTCAGCCTGTACCACCAGGACAAGCCGCCCGCGCCGGCGCCGCAGGCGGGCACCGCCGCGACAGAGGCCCAGGCGTCGTGCGGACCGATCCTTGCGTTCGAGGGCCTCGGCACGCCGATCACGCCGGAGATGTTCACGCTGAAGAGCGGCGAACTCTACCCAGGGCTGGTCGTCGAGCAGTTCTCCCTGCTGGCGAACGTGCTCCCGGCTCTCCAGGGCAGCAGCATCGCCGGACCAGGCCTGCTCACGGTGGATGGGCTGTATGGGATGATGCTCGGGCAGGCGCAGGCGCTTGCCGCCTCGGACTTGGAGGCGCTCGGCGCGGTCAAGCGCCACGCCGAAAAGGCGTTCGAACAGACGCTGCCAGGCATGACTCCGGGCACGGGCGAGTTTCATCCGGCCGTTCCGACGCCGCCGGACTGGCCGTTGCCGAGCGGCGCAGCCGCCTGGTCCTCGCACAGCTTCGAGCAATCGGAAACGGTCACGACCAGACCGCCGTCACCTCCGAGGCCGCCCGTCCCCTCCCCACCCATTCTCGTGCCGCGGCGGCCGCCTCCCCCGGCCTGGGCGTGGCACGTGGCGCCCCCGGCGCTGGCGGGGAAGCTGCACAGTGTCGAGGCGGTGCAGACAAGCCTGCCGCCGCGCCGGATCGCGCCACCGCCACGGATGGGGCCGCCGCCACGGGTGGGGCCGGCGCCTCATCCGGTGACGTTCCATCCCGCCCTCGCCGCCGCGATGACCCTGCGGAGCGAACAGATCGCGGCCTTGGCCCAGCCCGCCACCGCGCCGGCCGCGCGTCCAGAGCCGGGCGCGCAGCCGGCGCCAGCGGCCCATCCCGCGGTGATGTTCCGCAGCGACTTGATGATGCTTCGCGTCGCCGAGTTGTCACAGAATTCGACGCCCAAGGCGGTGACGGCGAAGCGGTTGAAGCTGTCATTCGACTACTGCCTCGTCAGGGCAAGCCGCCCTTGGATCTCCACGGAGTTGCTCACGACACGCAACTGGTACTTGCCGCGCACCAAGGCGGGCGAATTCGCGAGCGGCACCGGGACGGGCGGCGGCGCCTTCGAGGTGATGCCAGTGGCCGCGCTGGCCGTGAAGAACCTCGTCATCGAGGCTGATTTCTCAAGTGACGAGACCGCCGTGCTCGACAAGCTCGACCGGTTCGGTCCGTTCTCGCTGGTCGGGCGGACGATCACGGCCAGCAGGGACGCCCTGCAATGCAAGGGAATGCAGATCATCGGCTGGGTATTCGAGCCGATGCCGCGCCTGCCGCCGAACAGCGATCCAGCCTTGGACCACCAAGACGCGCCGAATCCGGTTGTTTCCTGAACCAAGAGGAGGAACCCATCATGTCGGACCCACAGCTCAGCGGATCGGTCGGCCAAGGCGGCCAGAACCGGCCCGAGGACGTACTGCTCGTACAGCAATTGCTCAACGCGAATCTCCCCACGCCCTTGGCGCCGCTCGCCGAGGACGGCAAGTGCGGTCCGCTGACGATCGCCGCCATCCGCGTCTACCAGGAGCGAATTGGGATCGCCGCGCCCGATGGCCGCGTGGACCCAGGGGGCCACACGTTCCGCGCCCTGACGGGGCAGCCCGCCCCGTCGAATGGAAGCCGCTTTCCCGAGGACGTGATCGCGGCCGCGCAAGCCTCCCAAGCGAAATGGAACGTGCCCGCCGCGATCTCGCTCGCGCAGTGGGCGGTCGAGAGCAATTGGGGGAAAAGTATGCCGCCGGGCAGCAACAACCCGTTCGGCATCAAGGCGGTCTCCGGTCAGCCCTTCGTAGAGTGCTCCACCCGCGAGGTCATCAACGGGCAAAGCGTCACCGTGCGCGCGAGGTTCCGCAAATTCGACTCGATCGCGGACGCCTTCGACCAGCACGGCCGGCTGCTCGGCACCGCCGCGCCGTATCGCAAGGCGATGGCGGCGCGCGACGATCCGGACGCCTTTGCCGACGCGCTGACCGGGGTGTATGCAACAGATCCGAACTACGGCACGGTGCTGAAGCGGGTGATGCACCAATATAATCTCACGTCGTATGATTGATGCGGGCGATGGCCATTCTCCCTCTCCGCCCCAGGGGGCGGAGAGGGCCGGGGTGAGGTGGGGGGACGGCCGAGACGACACGGTGAGAGCACCGAAACCCTGGGTGGGACATCGAAGTGTCCTCGCAGTGCGCCGGCGTTTCCCCCACCTCACCCCAACCCTCTCCGCCCCCAAGGGCGGAGAGGGGGCCTCGCGTGCGCCGCCGCGCTCCCGCGCACGCCATGTCCCGCTTGTGGCGTTGGCCTTGCTCCTCCTGCTGGCCCGCCTGGCGATCGGCGCGACGGCGACCCACGACTGGCAAACCTACGCGAACGCGCGGTTCGGCTTCTCCGGCTGCTATCCCGCCGACATTTTCCGCCCGCAAGGGGAGTCGGAAAACCTCGACGGCCAGAAATTTGTTTCCGGCGATGGCGCGATCCTGCTGATGTACGGCCGGAACAACGTGCTCGGCCAGTCGTTGCGGGAGGTGTTCCAGGAGGCGCGCAAGGACGGCGAGGCCGATCGCTACGCGCGCCTGGACGGATCGTGGTTCGTCGTCTCGGGTCGGAACGGATCGCGCATCCGGTACCAGAAAACCGTCCTCCGCGACGACCACTTCGATACGCTGCAAATCGCGTACGGCACGGCGGAACGAGAGAAATACGACAAGCTGGTGGGGCGCATGGCCGCCTGCTTCCACGCGGAGTGAGGCGCCGCAGGGAGTTCGCGTTCGCCGTCGCTCAAAACGCCGGCCGCGCCTCGCCCTTGATCTGCGTGCGGTGCATGATCCGCCGCGCGCTGGGATCGAA
>DATFDN010000564.1:0-3703 GCA_035252035.1 Acetobacteraceae bacterium
CACGATAACGTGAAGTAGTGCTGCTCGCGACGCCTCCCTTTTCCCCCTCAAGCAGCCCAAAGTGCCCTCCAGGCGGGCAGCAAAAAGGGCTGTCACCCGAAGGGAGAGTCGATTGCGGCCTCGCGCCGGGGCCGCTCGAAAGGGAGCGCCACATGAATGGATCGTACCCGATCTCGCGTCGCACGGCCTTGCGGCTGGGCGCGGCGGCGGGCGCGTTGCCGTGGGTGCATGTCCGCACCGCCGGCGCGGCCGGGAAGCTGGCGGTGGGGTTCTGGGACCATTGGGTGCCGGACGGCAACAAGGTCATGCGCCAGCAGGTGGATGCGTGGGCGGCCAAGAACAAAGTCGATGTAAGCGTCGATTTCATCACTAGCAACGGCAACAAGATGCTGATGACCGGAGTGGCTGAATCCCAGGCCAAAGCCGGACACGACATTTTCACGTTCTTCAACTGGGAGGTGTTCAACCGCCGCGATTCCCTGGCGCCCGTTGACGGCGTGATGCAGCATCTGATCGCGGCCAACGGCAAGGTCGATCCGACGGCGGAGTATCTCGCGCGCCCGAAGGAGCATTGGATCGCGGTGCCGACCAGCTCGGGATCGCAGACCAAACCGCCCTGCGCGCGCATCTCCTGGATGAAGGCGCACGGGTTCGATCCGGTGGCGACCTATCCGGTGAAGCCGGAGCACACCGCCCTGCAAGATCAATGGACCTACGACCTGCTGCTCAAGCTCGCCGAGGACGCGAAAAAGGACGACCTGACATTCGCGATGGGCTGTGGCGGCTCGAACAACACGGACGGGATCGACCAGATCGGCGCGGCCTTCCACGCCTTCGGCGCCCATCTCGTGGATCGGGAGGGCAAAATCCTGCTCGACACACCCGAGGTGGGCAACTGCCTGGAGTACTGGCGGAAATTCGCGAAGTTCATGCCGGCCGAGGCGCAGAGCTACGATGACGCGTCGAACAATCGCGCCCTCATCTCAGGCAAGAGCGCATTGATCTTCAACCCGCCCTCGGCCTGGGCGGTCGCCAAGCGCGACGCACCGCAGGTGGCGGCCGATTGCTGGACCTTCTCCGCCCCGGTTGGCCCAAAGGGCCGCTTCGTCCCCAGCGCGTATTTCTTCTGGGGCGTCTGGTCGTTCAGCAAGAACCAGAGCGCGGCGCAGGATCTGCTCGCCTATTTGATGTCTCGCGAGCAGGTGGAGGCGCGCGACAACGTGGTGGAGGGGTTCGACCTCCCGCCCTTCGCGGGGATGCTGGACTTCAAGATTTGGGAGACGGTCCGCCCGCCGCTGGGCACGGTCTACAACTACCCGATCCAGCCGTGGCACCACGCGCAATCCAGCCTGACCGCCTCGGAGGCGGCGCCGGAGGTCGCGGTGCAAATCTATCAGAACGCCGTTCACAACGGGATCGTGGCGCGTCTCAAGAGCGGGCAGAGCATCAAGGAGGTGCTGGCCTGGACGAGGAACCAGATCGAGGGATTCCTGATGTAGCGCTCGCGCTGGATGGGGGTCACGCCATAGGACGGAGCTGGATTCACGCTAAGCGGGACGGATCGGAAATATTGGCGCGGGTGGGCAGCGGGGCACCATCGCCGAATTTCAACCCAAAGCGGACGTTCGGACAGCTTGGTGACTGCGCCTCGCAGGCAGTGTCTCAGTTCGAACGGTGCGGAGCAGCCGTCAGCGCAACGCCGATGAAGACGAGTACGGTTCCGATGCCGAAAGATGGGCCGATTGGGTCTCCAAGCAGCGCGGCGGAGGCGGCCACCCCGATGAGCGGTTGCAGATATTGCGATCCGGCCACAATGCGGGCTGGCAGCACGCGCAAGGTGCGCAGCCATATCCACAAGCCAGCAACGGTCACAAGCACGCCAAGGTAGAGAACGACACCGATTCCCAGGAACCCAGGTGAAACCGCAGCTTGGCTGACTTCCCAGGGAACCACTGAGACCAGCACAACGGTGCCAAACAACGAACTCCATGCTGCTACGACGGAAACCGGATAGTGCCGGGTGATCTCGGCGCTCAAAGTGTAATACAGAGCGATACTTGCCGCCGAAAGCAGCACCAGGGCGTCTCCGGTGAGCGCCGGGATGGACAGTTCGAGAGAGGGCGAAAGACCTCTCGTTGCAACCACGACAATGCCCACTAGGGCCACCCCTAGGCCAATTACGTGCGCCACGCGGAGCGGCTGCCGAAGACGCCAACTGGCCAGGAGAACGACAAAAATCGGGATGGTCGCTGATATCACGGTTGCGACCGAGGATTCCGTTCTTTGGACACCGAGAATCTGGGAGACCTGCCCAACATCAATGCCAATAATGCCCAGAACCGCCATGGCGAGTAAGGCACGGCGTGAGGGGAGAGCACGCCCAATCAGAAGCAGGGCAAAAAACGGAGCCGCTGCCACATAGCGACATGCAGCAAGCATCAGTGGTGAGAAAAACTGAAGCCCGAGTTTAGTCAGCGGAATCGACAAACCCCAAATCAGGCAAAGGGCAAGCAGGCCAAGGAGCGGGATAAGGGGTAATTGACTGACGGCGGTCCTCACCGCTCTTTGTATCGCGGACGACGAATTGCCAAAGCTGCTCGGCCACACCACTGACGTTATCATAATCTTTACCTCCGGCCTGTCCTGAAGGGGCCTCTATCGTCGCAGTTGACCTCTAGTTCAGTTGGGACAGGCTGTCGGGCCAAGATGCAACGCGCCCGAGATTCCCGGTCCATCCCGCTTAGCGTGAAGCCAGCCTCCGGCCTCTGGCGTGACCCCGGATAGCTGGCGGCGGAGCCCTGGGCAAGCAAATGGAAAGGCGAAGAGATAGGGCCTACGGCCTCCCCGAACCCCGATCGGAGCGTGTTCGGAGCAGATTGAATCACGAACCAACGGACCGCCGCTCCACCTCTCCCGCTTGCGGGAGAGGTGGAGCGGCCGCAAGCGGAATTCGTATGCTTCAATGTGAACCGAAGACGCTTTAGCGCCGCTCCCTCAGCGCCATCGACAGCGCTGCCTGACCAACTACGGCCGAGCCGAGCAGCACGACGGCCACCGTCAGCACCGACCCTGGGCGCCATGTCTCGACGATAACCGTGCAGAGCGCCCCGTAACTCATCTGCACGAAGCCATAGAGGCCGGAGGCGGCGCCGACCGCCTGCGGGTTGACCGAGATCGCGCCGGTGATGGCATAGGGGCTGGCGAGGCCCGCGCCGACCATGAACAGCGCGATGGTGCCAACGACCGTCGGCACGCTGAGCAGACCAGCCGCATAGACCGCCGTGAAGCCGCTCGCGGCGGCGAGCGCGATCCCGTTCGCCAGCCGGACCACGTGCCCCAGGCGCACGCGGCCGGCCAGGCGGTTGCCGAGCAGGCCACCCGTCGCCACGCCGAGCATCAGCAGCATGTAATAGAGGCCGACGCGCTGCTCGGTCTGGTGCAGGAGATTGATGAAAATGAACGGCGAAGCCGCCATGAAGGCGTAGAACGATGTCGTGGTGCAGGCGCCGCCGATCGCGAAGCCGCAGAACGCGCGCGAGCGCAGCAGGCGCAGTGACGGCGCCAGCATGGAACGGCGGACGCCCGTGACCGCGTTCGTCTCCGGCAGGAACAGGATGGCGGCCAGCGTCGCCGCCGCGCCGATCGCGGCCAGCATGATGAAGCCCGCGCGCCAGCCGGCCCAGGCGGTCGCGTAGCCGCCGAT
>DATFDN010000565.1:0-2795 GCA_035252035.1 Acetobacteraceae bacterium
GGGCGCGATCGGCTCCGCCGCGAGGCGCGGCAGAGGCGGGCGCGGCGGAAGCGGTCCGGGATGCGCGAGGCGCGGCGTGATCGGCGGCCGGTCCGTCGCGGCCGCGTTCATGGTGCCCTGCAATGCCTCGGCGAACGAAGAAGCCGTCGGGAAACGGTTGGCGCGCCGCTTCGCCATGGCCCGCGCGACGATCGCGTCCATTGCCAGGGAGGAGTGGGTGGAGAGCTGCGACGGCGGGACGGGCTCCGTGTGCAGCACCTTGTGCGTGACCGCCGCTGTCCCGCCATCATAAGGGCGTTCGCCGGTCAGCATCTGATAGAGCACCACGCCGGCCGCGTAGATGTCGGCGCGCGCGTCCACCGGCTCGCCCAGGAACTGCTCGGGCGCCATGTAGGCGGGCGTGCCCGTGGCGGTGCCCGGCTGGGTCGGGCTGCCGCCCTCGGTCCGGGCGACGCCGAAATCGGCGAGCTTGGCCTCGCCATCGGCGGTCAGCAGGATATTGGAGGGCGTGATGTCGCCATGGATGACGCCGCGCTCGTGGCTGTGCCGCAGGCCGGCGAGGATGCCGCCCATCACGCGCTGGATCGCCGGCGTCTCGAACCGCTCGTTGCGGTCGAACCGGGCCTTCAGCGAGCCGCCGTCCACGAACTCCATGACGAGGAACGCGGTGTCGTCAATTTCGCCGTAGTCGTGGATCCCGACGATATTCGGATGCCCGAGGCGGCCCGCGACCTGGGCCTCGCGCTCAGGCCTGGTCCGCGGCTCCGGCTCGTCCGCGCCGCCACCCAGCGCGACGGCCTTGATCGCGACCCGGCGCCCGATGCGGGGATCCCAGCCCTCATAGACGATCGCCTTGGCGCCGCGCGCCAGCACGGTCCGCAATTCATACCGGCCAAGGGTCTTCCGACTGGGCTCCACCGCCGACTCCGGGCGCTCCGCTCGTTGGCGGGTTCGCGATAGCAGGAAAGCGAACCGGTGCGAAATCGGCCCGGTCCGGCGGGCCGGGGGCGAACCACCAATCCGGCGTGCCGGCGCGCGGGAGGGCCAGCAGCGCGCTGCAAATCGTGCCGAAGCCGCCGCGGTGCGCGACATTCATCTGCTCGCCAGGTCCGCCCGCGCGATCCGACAGGATCGCCCGCCAGGCCGCCCAATCATCCGTGTCGGGGCGCGGCGCGGCGCGGAAGCGGGGCAGGTGGCGGGCGATGCGGGGGCTGTCGAGGTCGTTCGGATCGTGCGCCGTCACCATGCTCACGCCAGGCGGCAACGGCTCCGCATGGACGTGCCCGCGCCCCGGTCCGCGCAGGAACCCGGCGCCGGTCCAATCGGCGATGACGAGGTTGAAGCTCCGCCACTCCCCCGCGTCCAGGGCGGCCATGGCGGCGATGGCGGCGGCCGCCGTCGGATGCGCCAGGGCGAGCAGCGGCAGCTCGCCCCGGCTGCGCTTGCCCGGCGCCGGGCCGAGACTGCCCGGCCGGTTCAAGACGGCGGCCACGACTCCGTGCCGGTTCACGCCCATCCAGGTGCCGCCGCCCGTGCGGTCGCGCCCGCCGATGACGCCGGGATGGTCCGGCCACCACGCGCCCGGCGCATCCCATGGCCGGTCCAACCGCTCGTCCCGGTTCGCCGCGAGCATCACGGGCACGGGATGGCCAGGGCGCAGCAGCAGGACGAGGGTGCACATCTTCTCAGGCCGCGCCGAACACGCGGGCGAAGATCGCATCCACAGCGCGCAAGTGGAGCGCCGGGTCCATCGCGTGCGCCAAGGCGTCGGGGGGAACCTTGCCCGCGACCTCGGGATCGCGCTCCAGGTGCTCGCGGAAGCTCCGCGCGCCGGGCTTGCCGAGACCGTCCCAGGTCGCCATGGCGTTGCGCTGCACGATCCGGTACGCGTCCTCGCGCGGGAGGCCGGCGCGGGTGAGCGCCAGCAGCACTTCGCCGCTATGCACCACGCCGCCCAGCGCATCGAGGTTCTCCGCCATCCGCTCGGGATGGACGGTCAGGCGCTCCGTCATCTCCGCCGCGCGCGCCAGGGCGAAATCGAGCGCGATGGTCGTGTCCGGCGCGATCACCCGCTCGACCGAGGAGTGGCTGATGTCGCGCTCGTGCCACAGCGCCACGTCCTCCAGCGCCGGCACCACGGCGGCGCGGATCACGCGGGCCAGCCCGGTCAGGTTCTCCGACAGCACCGGGTTGCGCTTGTGCGGCATCGCCGAGCTGCCCTTCTGCCCGGCGTGGAAGAACTCCTCGGCCTCGCGAACCTCGCTGCGCTGGAGGTGGCGCACCTCCACGGCCAGCCGCTCGATCCCGCTCGCGACCACCGCGAGGGCGCAGAAATAGGCGGCGTGCCGGTCGCGCGGGATGACCTGGGTGGAGACCGGCTCGACGGCGAGGCCCAGGCGCTCGGCCACGTACGCCTCCACGCGCGGATCGAGATGCGCGAAGGTGCCGACCGCGCCGCTGATGGCGCAGACCGCGATCTCGCGCCGCGCCGCCTCCAGCCGGGCGCGGTTGCGCGCGAACTCGGCGTAGTGCCCGGCGAGCTTGAGCCCGAACGTGGTCGGCTCGGCGTGGATGCCGTGGCTGCGGCCGATGGTGGGCGTGTGCTTGTGCTCGAAGGCCCGCGCCTTGAGCGCCGCGAGCAGCGCGTCGAGGTCGCGCAGCAGCAGATCGGTCGCCTGGACGAGCTGGACCGAGAGGCAGGTGTCGAGCACGTCCGAGGAGGTCATGCCCTGGTGGACGAAGCGGCTCTCGGGGCCGATCGCCTCGGCGAGCCAGGTCAGGAAGGCGATCACGTC
>DATFDN010000566.1:0-5778 GCA_035252035.1 Acetobacteraceae bacterium
GACCAGCAGCCGCGTGACCGCGTTCGGCTGATCGAGCGCCGCGCGCATCGCCGCCTTGCCGCCCATCGAGTGCCCGATCAGCGCCGCCGGCAGCGCGTCCGCCCGCGCCAGCGTCTCCAGCACATCCCCTGCCAGGGCCGCGTAGCCCATCCCCGGCGCGTGCGGACTTTCGCCATGGTTGCGCAGATCGAGCGCCAGCACGCGGAACCGCTTGGCCAGCCGACGCTGCACCGTCCCCCAATTGCGCGCCGCGCCGAACAGACCGTGCAGCAGCACCACGGGAGGGCCATCGCCCATCTCGGTCGCGCGCAGGATCACGCGCGCCCCGGCAGCGCCGCCAGCGCCACGCCGCCCAGGATGAGCGCCGAGCCGGCCAGCAGATCGGGCGTGATCGGCTCACCTAGGACAAGGTTCGACAGGATCAGTCCCACCGCCGGCGTTGCGAGGAAACCCACGGAGGAGACAACAGTGGGCAGCCGCATCGTCGCCTCCACGATACCCCAGGTGCCGAGCGGGCCGGCGATCAGCCCGACATACAGGATGCCCAACCAGCTCAGCGCCCCCGTACCCAGCGTGCCGCCCGGCGCCTCCCACAGAACCAGCGGCAGCATGAGCGCGGAGCCGATCAGGAAGCACCAGGGCAGCAATTCGAACATTGGCGCGCGCGGCGGCACGGCCCGGACCGTGACGATGGAGATGGCGAAGGCGAGGCCGGCAAGCAACAGGAAGGCATGGCCCACCAGCACAGACCGGCTGTTCCAGTCGATCGCCCAGGGACCGATCAGCACGGCGACCCCGCCCACCCCCAACCCGGCCGCCAGCCATCGGCGTGGCGGGACGTGCTCGCCCAGCACCAGCATCGACAGGGGCACGACGTAATATGTGGTGGTATTGGCCAGCACCGCCGTGCGCCCGGCCGGCACCCAGCCGACGGCGATATGGGAGAAGACGAAGAACAGGCCGACCTGGAACACGCCGACGGTCAGCACGGCCGGCCAGTCGGCGCGGCTCGGCCGGTGCAGCCGCCCCGCCGCCGCCAGCAACCCCCCAGTCGCAAGGCCAGACAAAACGGCCCGGCTCTCGGCGAACCAGAGCGGTGTGGTGCCGAGCTGGACCGAGAGCTTCGTCAGCGGCCACCCGCTGCTCAGGAAGAGCACCGAGCTGAAGAGGTACGGCAATCCGGTCCGGAAATGATCGGCACGCACGCGCCTCACCCGACCAGGACGGCCTTGCCGATCACCGCGCGGTCGATCACCGCCTGGATCGCCTCCGCCGCGCGCTCCAACGCAAAGCGGTGCGAGATGCGAACCGTGAGCCGGCCCTGCGTGGCGAGGTCGAGCAGCGCGCGCATGTTTGCCTCCGCCTGCCGCGGCTCGTTCTGCTGGAACGCGCCCATATACACGCCGATCGCCTCGATCGCCTTGATTAGCAGATAGTTGCTGCGGATCGTCGCCGGCCCGCCGCCCAGGAAGCCCAGGATCACCAGCCGCCCGCGATAGGCGAGGCATCGCAGCGATTGCTCCGTCACCTCGGCGCCGATCGGGTCGTACACCACGTCCACGCCGCGACCGGAGGTGATCTCCTTGACCGCCTCCACAAACCCGGCGCGATAGTCGAGCGCGTGCGCCGCGCCTTCTTCCAGGCAGGCGGCACGCTTCGCCTCGGTGCTGGCGGTGGCGATCACGCGCGCGCCGGTCAGGCGCGCGATTTGGATGGCCGCGATGCCGATGCCACCGGCGGCGCCATGTACTAGCACCCACTCGCCCGCCGCGAGACGGGCGCGTTGCAGTAGCGCGTTGTATGCCGTGCCGTAACCGGAGCGAAACACCCCCGCCTCCTCGAAGCTCATTCCCCGGGGAATCGGGTCGCACGCGGTCTCGGCGGCGTTGCCCAGTTCCGCGAAGGCGCCCGTGGCGTGGCGGCTCATGACCGGATCGCCCGGCCGGAACCGAGTCACGCCGCCGCCGACCGCCACCACCTCACCCGCTGCCTCGCTGCCGGGGACAAAGGGCGGCTCGGGACGGACCTGGTATCTGCCGGCGAGCTGCAAGACATCCACATACTGCACGCCCCGCGCCCGGATGCGGACCTGGACCTCCCCAGGACCGGGCGGCGGCGGATCGGGCACCTCGCGCAGGGCCAGGGTCTCCGGTCCGCCGAACGCCTGGCACACAACCGCCTTCATCACGCATCTCCGCCAACGGGTCTCGACTTGCGCAGGACTGCGGCGCAGTTTGCGCGCCCTGGCGAACGCGGCAAGGTGCCGGCGCCGTCACCCTGTCTGCGAGTGTCTTCTTGATGCGACCCGGCCTGACCCTGTTGCGCACCATTCCCGCTTTTCAGCACTTGCCGGATGACGTGCTGCGCGAAATCGATGCGATCAGCACGATCCATTTCGCCGAACAGGGACAGGAGATTTGCCCCGAAGGCGCGCTGCCCTCGTGTCTCTATTATGTTCTCGAAGGGCGTGTGGCCTTGTCAACGGCCGCGCCGGATGGAGCAACGGCGGTTGTCGAAGTGATCCATCCGCCGGGCGATTTCGCCCTCGCGGCGCTGGTCACGCAATGGCCCTCTCTTCAGGCGGCACACGCCGTGACGGGCGTGCGCCTGCTCGCGATCGAGGCGGCGCCGCTATGCAGCTTGCTCGACCGAGCTCCGCAGCTCACGCTGGCGCTCTTGCGTTCCCTCGCGCGGGACTTCCGCAACCTGGTTCTGCAAGTCCGCGACTTGAAGGTGCGCACGACAGCCCAACGCCTGGGCTGCTACTTGCTTGCCCTGGTTCCTGATCCAAGCGTGACTGAAGCGGTGATCCGGCTGCCTTTCGAGAAGGGCTTGCTTGCCGCACGTCTCGGGTGCCGGCAGGAAAATCTGTCGCGCGCGTTCGCCGCGCTGCGTGAGCTTGGCGTGGAAACCCGCGGTGCGCGCGTCACGCTGCGCGACATTCCGCGGCTGACCGCGTATGCCATGCCCGACTACCTCAACCATCCGGAGCTGGCCAAGCGAGGCGTTGAGGCGGCGGCGACATAGTTCAATCCGGGAATCCCGCCATGGCCCGCACCGCGCCCGGTGTGTGGCCCGTTGCCCGCAGCGCGCGCACCGCGAAGCCGCCATCGCGCTTGGAGAGTCGGCGTCCCCCGGCGTCCAGCAACAGCTTGTGATGGGCGTAGGCCGGAACGGGCCAACCCATCAGGGCCTGGATCAGCCGGTGCAGGTCGGTCGCGGGCTTCAGGTCCAGGCCGCGCGTGACCAGCGTCACGCCTTGCAGCGCATCGTCATGCGTGACGCAGAGATGATAGCTCGCGGGGATGTCCTTGCGGCCCAGCACGACATCGCCAAAGCGTTCCGGCCGGCATGTTGCCCAGCCCTCTCCCATCTCTTCATAGAGGAGTGGTTCGCCCACCGCTTCCAGGGCGCGCGCCATGTCAAGCCGCATGGCGTACGGCGTGCCGGCCGCCAGACAGGCGGCGCGACATGTCGGAGAGAGGCGCCGGCACGTGCCGGGATAGAGGGGCGCTCCATCGGGCGCGTGCGGCGCGTTGGAGGACGCGGCAATCTCGCGGGCGATGTCGGCGCGGGTGCAAAAGCACGGAAAGAGCAGGCCGCGATTGCTCAACGTGTCCAGAACGGCCCGGTACTCGGCAAAGTGGCGCGACTGCACCCGCACCGTGCCATCCCAGTCGAGGCCGAGCCAGGCCAAATCCTCCAGGACGGCGTCGGCGAAAGCCGGACGGCACCGCTCGGGATCGATGTCCTCCAACCGCACGATGAACCGTCCATCCGCCGCACGGGCCAGCCGCCAGGCGAACAGCGCGGCATGGACATGGCCCAGATGCAGATAACCTGTGGGGCTGGGAGCGAAGCGGGTGACGGTGGACACCGGAGCATACATGCGTCTAGGCCCTCGTCCGGCAAGAGGGAGAGTTACGATGACGATGCTCGATGGTCCACGCTTCGGACCCGCTGAAGGCAGCAGAGCCAGGCAGCTTGTCGTGCTGTGTCACGGCGTGGGCGCGGACGGTTATGATCTCATCGACCTCGCGCCCGCCTGGTCGCCCGCCTTGCCCGAAGCGGTCTTCGTCGCGCCGAGCGCGCCGGAGCGGTACGACCAAGATCCCCATGGGACGGGCCGGCAATGGTTCAGCGTCGCCGACCGCGCGCCGGCGGTGATGGCGCAAGGCGTGCGGCGTGCCGCCGCCCTGCTGGGTCCGTTCATCGACGCCGAGCTGGCACGCCTCAGCCTGCCGCCAACCGCTTATGCGCTGATGGGCTTCAGCCAGGGCGCGATGACGGTCCTGTTCACCGGGCTTCGCCGCTCGGTCGCGCCGCTCGCAATTCTTGCCTACTCAGGCGCTCTCCTCGCGCCGGACACGTTGGCAGATGAGCTCGTCAACCGAGCCCCCGTGCTGCTGGTCCACGGTGAGGCCGACGACGTCGTGCCTGTATCCCGCTCCCGCGAGACCGAGCAGTTATTGCAAGCGGCGGGCGTACCAGTCGAGGCCAGCTACACGGTTGGGCTGGGGCATGGGATCGACAACGCGGGGATAAGCTTGGGCGCATCATTCCTGCAACGTGCAATTGCAATACAATAACGAGAGCCGTACGTAAGCTCACAAATATTTGATCCCCGGTTTGGGAATGCGATTCCCTTCCCCATCGCTTGACGCTAACGTAATCTCAATAAATTGTTCCGCCGTAATAAACAGCCTCGGCGGCAACGGATTGAGACGGTGGGGCGAGGATGACAGAACGCAGAACAAGCCGCTGGGCTGTGGAGCACTACGGCGCACCGGATCCGGCCATCTCACCCCCTTTCGGCAAAAGCGTCCTTCTCGTTGATCCTTGCGCAATGACGCGCCAGTGCCTCATGAGTTTGCTTCGCGGACATCAGTTCAAGGTAGACGCGGCTGCTTATCCACCCGATGCGATCTCGGCCGACCTCCTCCTGCTCCATATCGGCACGGAGCGCGTCGATGCGCCAAGCATTGTAAGGCGCCTCACGGCCCTTCGCGAGCAATGTGGCGCGAATTCCGCCCTCGCCGTCATCTCGGACCTTCCCACTTTCGAACTGGCGCTCGCGGCAGTGCGGCTGGGCTTGCGCGGCTACCTGCCTACCAGCCTATCCGCCCAGATGGCGGTTGCCGCCGTCGAGCTCATTCTTACCGGTGGGATATTTATTCCGGCTGCATCCACCTTGCGTACTGATGCGCGTGGCCCGCAGAAGCTGGACCTCCGCCGCGGAGTGGAAATTATTACGACCCGGGAAAACGATGTCCTGGCCGGCTTGAAGGAAGGCCAGCCGAACAAGATCATTGCTCATGGACTGCAAATCTCAGAGCACACCGTCAAGGTGCATATACGAAACATCATGAAAAAGCTGGGCGTGACCAACCGCACGCAACTGGCGATCGTGGCGCGGCGCATGACTGCCGCGAGCGAAAAACCCATCAGCCTTTGAATGTAGTCGTAGTCGTAGGGCGGAAAGGCGTAGCGCATTCCGCCGCCCGCGCGCACGCCGGTGGATAGCGGAATACGCTGCGCTCTTCCGCCCTAACTTCCTACGCCTCATTGCAAGTGGCGAGCAACGCGACGGCTTGCGGCGAGAGGAACACGCCTCCCGACAGAACCAACCGGATCGCGGAGATCAACATGCATGTGCTTAGGCTTGCGGGAAAGCAGCCCTGCATCCCAAGCCGGATAATTTGCAACTCGTCGGATGGCGAACTGTCTCCCTGGAGGATCAGAATCATGGGAGTCTTTCTCCCGAATATCGTTTCAAGC
>DATFDN010000567.1:0-9723 GCA_035252035.1 Acetobacteraceae bacterium
AGACGATCAGGCGAGCGAATACGCGCATGTCACTCCCATTCCAGTTCCTTGAACGCGGCTGTCACATTCCGCCCGTTGTAGTCATCGAACAAGCACCATCGGCCGCGTTCGCCAACCCCCACGCCGCGCAGGGCGGCCTCGATGTCCCCGCCGGAGGCGATCAGGGCGCGGATCTCGCGCGCCAGCGTGGCGAGGTAGCGTTCCTCGTCGGCGGCACCATCGGGCCACGGCACCGAGGCCGGTCCATGACCGGGAACGGCGCGCACGGCGGGAACGCCTTTCAGCCATTGCAGCTCCTTGAGCCAGCCGGTCAGGCTGCCATCGATCACCGGGATACGGTTCACGAACAGCAGATCGGCGGCCCACAGCGTTCCGGTGCGCTGATCGAAGACCGACAGATCGTTGTCTGTGTGCGCGGGAGGATGCGCGCGCAAGCTCAGCACGCGCCCGCCAAGATCGATCGCGCTGGTCCCGGCCACCAGCATCGTCGGCACCCCGTAATCGCCCGCCGCGCCCGGACCCAGGATCTCGGCCAGGCGGCGGCGGTAGTAGTCGCCGCGCTCCGCCAGGGCGCCTGCCGCGCGCGCATGGGCGATGACCGCCGGCTTGTCGCGCGCGAAGGCGCTCGCGCCGAAGATGTGATCCGGATGCACGTGCGATTCCACGACGAAGCGGATCGGCTTGTCGGTGACGGCGCGGATGGCGGCGCGCAAGCCCTCCCCATCGGCGCGACTGCCGCCGGGGTCGATCACCGCCACGGCCTCCTCTCCAACGATGAACCCGACATTGGCGATCGCGTTATGGTTGCGTGGGCTCGCGTCCTCGCACACACCCTGCCGCACATGAAGGCCGGGTGCGATCTCCTGCATTGGCAAGGGCAGTGCCGCGTCGGAGCGCCGGGCGGGCACCAGCGCGGCGGCAGCGCCGAAGCGCAGAACCACCCGGCGAGGCAATCTCACCGCGCGCCGATACGCCGGTAGGTGAACGCCGCCTCGCGCCGGGCGGCCACTGCTTCCGCCATCACGCCATGGTCCGGAGCCAGCGCGCAGGCCGGGTCGGTCCTGGCCGCGTCGCCCGTTAGCGCGAAGGCCTGGCACCGGCAGCCGCCCCAATCGATCTCGCGCCGGTCGCAGGATCGGCAGGGTTCCGGCATCCAATCCGTGCCCCGGAAGCGCAGGAAGGCGGGCGAATGGCGCCAAATCTCCGCTAGCGGCGTGTCACGGACCGAGGGGAACTCCAGCCCCGGCAAGGATTCCGCCGCATGGCACGGCAGCGCCTTGCCGGCGGGCGAGATATTGATGAAGCGCCGCGCCCAGCCGCCCATGCAAGCCTTCGGACGCGCGGCATGGTAATCCGGCGTCACGTAGTCGATCACCACCCTGCCCTTCAGCCGGTCCCGCGCCTCCTCCACCACGGCGGTCGCGAAATCAAGCTGGGCGCGGTCCGGCAGCAGCGTGTCCCGGTTGATCAGGCCCCAGCCATAGTATTGCACATGGGCGATCTCGATGCGCCCCGCGCCGAGCTCGGTTCCGAGCGCAATCATCTCTGGGATGCGCGCGATATTCTGCCGATGGACGACGAAATTCGTGGTGAGCGGCACGCCAGCCTGCCGGATCAGCGCGGCCGCATCCAGCTTGCGCCGGTGCCCGCCGGAATAGCCGCCGATGCGGTCGGCGTTGCCGGGCTCGACATCCTGGAAGCTGAGCTGAATGTGGTCAATGCCCGCGCGCGCGAGCTGATCCATCATGCCGGCATCCAGCAGCACGCCGGAGGTGATGAGATTGCTATAGAGTTTCAGCTCGGCGGCGCGGCGCACCAGCACGGACAAATCCTTTCGCGCGGTCGGCTCACCGCCGGAGAAATGGATTTGCAGCACGCCAAGCGCCGCGGCCTCGTCCAGCACGCGCAGCCAGGTCGCGGTGTCGAGCTCGGAGCCCGCGCGCTCAAGTTCGAGCGGGTTGGAGCAGTACGGGCATTGCAGCGGGCAACGATGGGTGAGCTCGGCCAGCAATCCCATCGGCGGGTCGGGCAGGCTCATAGCCGGATGGCTCCCTTCTCGGCAAGGTCGCGCAGCATCGCCGTCAGATCGGCGGCGATGACCTCGCGCGGGGCGGCGAAGCGTTCGGCGAGGGTATCGGCGATGTCATCAAGGCTGCGCTGCCCATCCACCAGCTTCAGGATCTCGACAGCGGTTTCATCGGGCAAGAACAGCCGCTCCGGCCCCAGCACGACCCAGCGATCACGCACCGTGTCGAACCGGAACTTCATGCCAGTGGCGAAGCGCGGGATGACGGGATCGCTCATCGCGCCCCCTGGTGCCGCGCCCCTTGGGCACCCGCGCGCCGGTCTTCGGGGACGAAGGCGCCGGGCGGGATGATGCCCGGTGCGACATAGGCGAAGTGCAACGCGTCGAGCTGCGCCCACAGGACGCCGCACTTGAAGCGCAGCGCGGCGAGCACGGCTTCCTGCTCCTCGGGCGTGCGGGCGTGTTCCTTTACATAGGCCAGCGCGAACCTGCAATCCTGGGGCGCCTGCGTCAGGCGCGGCGTGAAATAGGCCAGCGTCTCGCGGGTGATGAAGTTGTAGTTCTCCAGCATTCCGGAGACGCGCTCGGCGATGATGGTGGGCGAGAACATCTCGGTCAGGGAAGAGGCGATCGCCTCCAGGATGCTGCGGTCGCGCACGAAGTTCACGTACGCATCAACGGCGTGACGGGTTCCAGGCAACAGCCCTTCGGTGGAAACGACATAGGCCGGATCGAGCCCGACACCCTCCGCCAACTTGAGCCAGCGCGCGACGCCGCCAGTGCCCGGCGCGTCGCCGTCGTGATCGACCAGCCGGCGCCGCCACTCGCGACGCAACTCCGCGGTCGGCAGACGGGCGATGATGGTCGCGTCCTTGGCCGGGATGCGCGCCTGATAATAGTAGCGGTTCAGCGCCCACGCCTGTACCTGTCCCCGGTCGAGCTTGCCGCCATGCAGCGCGCGATGGAACGGATGCTTGTCATGGTAGCGCTCGGCGCCGATGGCGCGCAGCGCTTCCTCAAGCTGGTCGGGCGACAGCAGCGAACCGGTGGTCACAACCTGATCTCCATTCCGTCGAACGCGACCTCCCAGCCGGCCGCTTGCACGATGTCCCGCTCCGCCGAGTCTTGCAGCAGGATCGGATTCGAGTTGTTGATATGGATCAAGATCTTGCGCTTGACATCCAGATCGGCGAACGCGGCCAGCGTGCCATCCGGCCCATCGACGCTCATGTGCCCCATGCGCCGCCCCGTTTTGGTTCCGGTCCCGGCGCGGATCATCTCGTCATCGGTCCAGAGCGTGCCATCGAACAAGACCAGCTCGGCGCCCCGCAGGCGGGAGGCCAAGTCATCGGTCATCGCCGCGCAGCCGGGGATGAAGAACAAGGTGTGCCGCCCATCGCTGATCTCGGCCCCGGTGGTCTCCTCACCAATGACGATCGGCGGCGTGGCGCCCGGCTGCTCTAGATAGAGCGGCACCTTGCCGGGCACCGGGAACAGGCGCAACTTCAAGCCAAGTCCCGTGCCGTCCGCCGCGCGCAGCGTCACCTCCTCATCGAGCCCGACCGCGTGGCGCGGGACGATCGCGCGATCCAAGACCTCGAAGACCGGATTGGCGTCGAGCACCGCATGGGTCGTGCGCGTGGCGTAGATCGGGAACGGGTGGCGTTCGCGCAAGGTCAGGAGTCCGGCGATCGCATCCACGTCGCTGCCGGTCAGCACGACAGCCGATATGGGTGACGAGCGCAGGCCGCTGCGCGGATGCAGCGGCGGCGTGTGCTCGATCTGTGTCCGCAAGTCCGGGGACGCGTTGAGCAGCACCCAACGTTCGTCATCGGCGGCGAGCGCCAAGCCGGCCTGGGTCGCGGGACGTGCCGCTTGGTCCTGCTGGCGTGCCCGCCGGCAGGCCGGAGCGTTCGAATTCCATTGCGGAAACCCGCCGCCAGCGGCGGCGCCAAGGACGACGGCGCGCATCAGAGTGGGGCGTGCGGGGAGGCTAAGCGGCAGGCGCCAGCCCGCCGCCTAGCAACGGCATCACTACTTCACTTCGGCGCAGGCATACGAGTTGATCTCGGCGCCCAACGCGATCTCAAGAACCTTCGGTGTCTTCCAGCTCATGACTATACTCCTTTGAGATTTAAGGTTTAACTGGCAGGCGGCCCTTCCACCGCCGCCGTCGCGGCCGACCTGTCGCCGCGGCAGCCCATTTTGGGGTAATCGCCATGATGCGCAAGGCAGAGGACGTCCCCCTTGGTTTCTTCGTTGTTCCGAACGGAGCTAAAGCTGCCTTAGTTCGGCCGCGAGGTCAATAGAGCATCATTAGGCCGCGCACAAGAGGTTTCAGTGACGCTCGATTGGGAATTCCTTTCTCCTGCCGCCAGACGGCGCAAGCGGTCGTTTTGTTGAAGCGGAAACCGTCCCGCCTTGCGCAGCACTGGAGGTCCGCGCCTAATCACGAAGTTGTGTGCTGCTCCGCGGTTCCCTTATCTTGCTGGCCGATGGATGGGATCATTCGGCGCGGAGCCGCTTCAAGCAAGGAGGAAGGCCATGGTCGTTGTCAGCGTCGTGTACCCGGCGAGCAGCCGGTTCGACCTGGACTACTACACGCGCAGCCACATGAAGCTGGTGCGTGAGCGCTGGAGCGACATGGGATTGCAGGAAGCTCGCTTGCTGCGCGGCACCTACGGCCCTGACGGCTCGGCGGCGCCGTACGCCTTGATCACGCTGCTCACCTTCGGCTCCGCCCAGCAGTTCCAGGCGGCGGTGGCCAAGCACGGCGCGGAGCTTCTTGGCGATATCAAGAACTTCACGGACGCTCAGCCGGTTCTGCAACTCAACGAGCCGGTCGCCGTGTGACGGCAGAGCCGCCGCACGCGGCTTTGCGGCCGCGCGCGCAAGCCTGGTTCGAGGGCCTGCGCGACCGGATCTGCGATGCGTTCGAGGCCATCGAGGCGGAGGGCGGGGCGCTTGCCGGCGGCCGCCCGCCGGCCCGGTTCAGCCGGACGCAGTGGACGCGGCCCACCCCGGACGGCACGCCGGGGGGCGGCGGTGTCATGGGCCTGCTGCATGGGCGCGTTTTCGAGAAGGTCGGGGTCAATGTCTCCACCGTCTGGGGCACGTTCAGCCCGGAGTTCCGCGCCCAAATTCCCGGCGCGGCCGAAGATCCTCGGTTCTGGGCGAGCGGGATCAGCCTGGTTGCGCATATGCAAAGTCCGCATGTACCGGCCGCGCACATGAATACTCGTATGCTGCTCACCACGCGCGGCTGGTTCGGCGGCGGCGCGGATCTCACGCCGATGCGTCTCGATGCCCCGGAGAGCCGGGCCGACGCCGCGACGTTCCACGCGGCGCTGCGATCCGCCTGTGACCGCCACGATCCGGCGTATTACGCCCGCTTCAAGGAATGGTGTGACACGTACTTTTTCCTGCCGCATCGCGGCGAGCCGCGCGGCGCCGGGGGTATCTTCTTCGACCATTTGGACAGCGGCGACGCGGAGGCGGATTTCGGCTTCGTCCGTGATGTCGGGCTCGCCTTCCTGGATGCCTACCCCATCATTGTGCGCCGACGCATGGACGCGCGCTGGAACGCGGCGGACCGGGAGCATCAGCTCATCCGGCGCGGACGCTACGTCGAGTTCAACTTGCTCCACGATCGCGGCACCCTGTTCGGGCTGAAGACCGGCGGCAACATCGACGCGATCTTGATGAGCCTCCCTCCGCTGGCAGCCTGGCCCTGAGACTCCCGTGGGGGGTTTCAAAGCGCGCGGCGGCCTGCTATCTGCCGCGCAGGGCCGGGCGCATAGCTCAGTTGGTAGAGCAGCTGACTCTTAATCAGCGGGTCCAAGGTTCGAGTCCTTGTGCGCCCACCATTTAGAATCAGATGCTTAGCTTTATTTCTCCACAGTCCTCTAGGAGTGACAAATGCTTTGGGGCTTCACTGGGGCTTCAAAGTCGGTGCGACATCTCGAAACAATCCGGCAGACCCATGGCAATGCCTGACCCTGGCGTGAGACAGCCCTGCCCCGCCCGCTTCTGGCGCTTCGCCCACCACCGTTGCCTCGGTTGCCCCGACAGAAGTGCTGGCCGGCCTCTTCGAGCGGGTCACGTTCCACAACGCCGAGACCGGCTCGCGCGTGCTGCGGGTCAAGGCGCGCGGGCAGCGCGACCTCGCAACTGTGGTCGGCCACGCCGCCTCGATCAGTCCGGACGAGTGGGTGCAGATGAGCGGGATGTGGGGCAACGACCGCACCCACGGCCCTCAGTTCAAGGCCGCATTCCTCAAGGCGACCCCGCCCACCACGCTGGAGGGGATTGGGAAATACCTCGGCTCCGGGCTGATCCGCGGCATCGGCCCGGTCTGTGCCAGGAAGCTGGTGCGGGCCTTCGGCGAGTGGACTTCCCCACTCCCAGGGGGAAGCCCAGACGGGGCATTTAGTGGAATTGCTCTTGGCGAGGGCGCATCGCCGCCATGTTCGGGACTAGGAATTGCGCGGCTATCTATCCCGGCTAGCGGAGCAGAGAGGCGTGTCGCAGGGAGAGGTGTCTCACAAAAGACACTCTAACCTTTACACTAACGAGAAGTTAATCAATATTGGCTTTCTTCCACCTGGAACGCGCCATGCCGACGCTTTTGGATCAACAAAAGGTTCACCGCGAGTGGTTACAGGCAGCCCACGGCGATCTCCGCGTCGTGGAACGTGCCCTCATCACCGCAGTTGAGCGGGCGCGGACCGACCGTCGTACTGCGACGTCGGAGGACGTGCTAAGGGCGATTCGGGAGGTTCAGAGCTCACACCCTCCAGTCTCTGAAAGTCGCGTACTCGCCGGATAGCATTAATGAACGCCACGCGGTGAGCGGGCTCTCTGCCCAGGCGCTTGCCCTTTTTTTGGTGCTGAGCCCAGGTTTCCTTTTCATTGTGGGCACATATGCTGCCCCCTTGACGTATCCGGTCAGGATAGACTTGCAGCGCGGCGTTATCGTCGATACAGCGATCTTCGTCGTCATGTCGGCGCTGCTTCATTCGACAATAGGGTTGGCGATTCTGGAGGCAGCGAATGTAGTTGAGGGATGCAGCGTGTTTCGGTCGCTCGCTGCCGATGCCAACATCACGATGCCTGCCACTCAGGTGGGGCGGTGTTCGCCTCATACTGACCTTCTGACGGCGGTCGGCTATTCACTGTTCCTGTCGTGGGTCGCATTTCGCTCGGGTGTATTGCTTGCTCGTTTCGTCGTGCGAAACCCGCATTTGTTTAACGCGATCTACGGCCCGTATTTCGATGTGACGCAATCCCCTGCGGGAGCTTACGTCATTGCCGATGTGATGACCAAAACTGCCTATGACGGGCGCGTCCTGGTGTACGAAGGATACCTGGTTGAACTATCGCTCACTGGTTCCAGGACGGTAAATTTCGTCTGCCTTGAAGGAGCAAGCCGCTTCTATCTGACACTTGGTCGCGATGGCGCCCGTACTACATCTAGGCACCAATTTCGACGTCTTGATGCCAACCACCCTGATCGAATCTCTCGAATGACCATTCCGGGATCAGAGATTGCCAACCTCGTCACACGTACCTATGCTGGAGTTGAGCTGGAATCGCAGAGGGAGCGGGGCCGACGTTCGGTCAGCTTGGGGCGCTCTGCGCTTTCATTGCTTTGGCGAATCACCCTTGGGATCTGAGCCAACCATCAGCCCTCAAATCTGAGGAGATCTCCGCGCGACTGGACCGCCTGGGGGGCTCCCGACCAGGTGCGGGCGGGAAGGCCGTGGAGAGCTTTCAATCATGCAGTGCTTTCGCTGTCAGCATGTCCCCAGCAAGTAACTGCACGGGGGATAATTCTACCGTCAAGAAGCGGAACTTTCGTTTCTGCCCAGGGAGTGCTAACTGCCTGGCGTTCAACTCCCGCAGCGCCGTCCGGACCGGTCGCGACAACTCCCCGATGACGAAGTGCGCCTGTCGTGCGAACCCCTCCGCATGTCGGACGGAGCTGCTGCCCACAGCCAGTTTTGTGCGGCGGTGTTCCCAAGCCTGCGACCTCCCGGTTCGCGCGCAGCAACGCGAGAGAACCGCGCGCGGCACTGCGCTTTCAATCTCCCGGTCATTTCGAAACAGGGGGCCGGGAGCCTTCAAACCCCGGTTCACGTTTCGAAACGCTGAACTCCCCAGACCGAAGGCGGCGCGCAGCGCGCGCACCCGCCCCGGCTTCTGTCCGGCAGTTCCCACCAGTGGTTTCCGCCGCAGCAACTACAGCGATCGCCACGCCGGGCGGCAAGGCAGGCCCCAGTCCAGCCCTGTAGCAGCCTTGGCGCGGGCGGGGGAGGCGGTGGACGCAGTGCCGCTGGGATCGGCGCAGCCGCGGGCTCGGTAGTGCCCACAGGAGCCATGTGCGTCCTCCGGTGCCGGTGGAGCGCAGCAGGCGAGGTGCCAAAGACGTCAGCGATGGCGCGCAACGGGGCACCCGCCGCTAGTACCGCGTCGATCTCGGTGAGATCGGAACGGCGGCATATCGAGCAAGGGCGTCCGGGTTTCGCGACAGGAGTTTGCATCGGAACTGATATGGTTATATGGCCCTCCGCGCGCGCGGCAATGGCTTTCTGCTAACCGGCCGTTACAGCCCTGGTCGCGGCCCCTTAAGTCAGCTGTCAGCTTGAAAATGGCAGCAGCTCCTTGTGGCGCGCGGAGGGGATGCCTGACTGGCTTCTTTGGGACTGGAAAAACCTCCCTCTCCCGCACGCGTATCGCTTGGCAACCCGCTCCGTTCCGCTTTCGCCCTGACCTAGCAATGAAGTTGTCGGCCGGTTTGCGTTTCGAAACGCCGCGCCCGGCGCTTCGGAAGTGGCGAGCGGGCACGGAGCCGTCGTCTTCTTCCTGGAGACTGCTGACTGCTGACGTAACTGACAGAAGGCCGCTCCACCTGCCAGGCGGGCGGCTTGTGTCCGTTATGTCGGCTAGCATGGGAGCGGTGCGCAGCTCGGCCCAGGGCTCGGCCTCGCCCGCCCGCGCCGAGCGCCAGGCGAACAGCGCCGGCGTGACCGTCCGGTGCTCTGGGATGCCTGCCACGCCCTGCTTGCGCAGCGCCCGCATCATCGGCGCCATCAAGCGTTTCACGTCCAGTACTAGGCTTGCCGTCCCCCTCGATGGTCGGACGGGTTGCCGGTCGCCCGCTGCCGTATCCGCCGATGTCGCCCTCCGCGATATTTCCGAAATCGTTTGGCTTATCCGTGCTCCGAACGCAACGGTCTCAGCCGGCGCCGGGCCGGGTGGGACGGAGGGGGACCGCCCTCGCGGGGCACGTTGCTGGTGCGGGGATCTGTCGCTATCCGATAGCTAGATTAGCGAGCGTGGCGGGCTTCCCTCGCGCGCGTGCGCATACTGGTGCGCAAACCCTGCTGCGCAAACATTGCCCTTTTTAGGAGGGTAAAACCTCCACCTTCCGACGCGCGCATTCCGCGGCAGCCGGTTCCGTTTCGCCTACGCGCTGACCGCGCAACGAAACCGTGCCGGCTCACATTTCGAAACGCCGCACCCACTGCCTCGGAGCCGGTGCGCAGCGGGCACACCAAAAGCCCCTGTACCCGGCCATCACGGGCTCTCGTCCTCCAGACCCAGCGGCCGCCCGATCTATCGGCGTGCCCTTAAGGGCGCTAAACTAAGCGCATCACCGAGGTTACCGAGCAGGCCCCTTGGTGCCGCCGTACCCT
>DATFDN010000568.1:0-18657 GCA_035252035.1 Acetobacteraceae bacterium
GGCCGTATCGCTCGGCGGGCCAGCGCTTGTCCGGGCGGTGCGGCGAGCTGCCGGGCGCGAGCAGGGCGAAGCGGCCGGGCAGGGCGAACGGGGCGATGTCGCCGGCGCACCAGGCGAGATCGGCCGGCGGGACACAGGCGATGCCAGCCTGGTGGAGCTGCCCGGCCTGGCGGTCCGCGTCGTGCATCCGGTCGCGGTCGGGGTCTTTGTCCGGGTGCGAGCAGCCGGTCGCGATGCCCGACCACTCCGGCCGCGCCGCGCGGGGGAGAAGTTGGAAGTAGCGGTTGCTGCGGCTGGAGGTCTGCAAGTCGTACACGCGATCGAAGCGGCCCTCGATCAGCCGCCGGCGCAGGCGCAGCCATCCGGGCAGGTTCCACCAGTCGGGCCGGTCATCGATCCAGACCGCGTCGAAATAGGGCGAGGCCGCCATCCACGCGGCATAAGGTGCGGTGGTCAGCAGCGTGATTCGGGCGCGCGCGTGCTGGCGACGGATCGCCGCGAAGGCGCCGAGCGAGAGCACGACGTTGCCGAACGCGCCGAGCTTGATGACGAGGACAGCGGATTGGCCGCTCATCGCGGCTTGCGCGCGATGTAGAGCCATTCGGCGCGCAGCAGGCCGTAGCGCGGCTCAAGCTCGGGCGGCAGGCGGAAGGTCTCCACCGCGAACCCGGCCTCCGCCAGCCGGTCGGCGAAATCGAGGCCGTAATACCGCTTGTGATCGGGCGCGGAGAAATGCACTTCGCGTTCGGCCGGATCGGTGATCGCCGGGTTCTCGTACGTCTCCCGGCGCGAGGCGTTGATCGGCACGCTGAGGATCGCGACGCCGCCAGGGGCGAGGACGCGGAACAGTTCGCGCATCGCCGCGCGGTCGTCCGGGATGTGTTCGAGCACGTGATGCGCCATCACCACGTCGTAGCGCGCGTCCGGCAGCTTCATCGCGGTGATGTCCACGCGGTGCGTCACGCCGGGCTGGTGCAGGTCGGCGGTTTCATAGAGCGGGTTGCCGCGCATCTGGCGGCGCACCGTCTTTTCCGGCGCGAAGTGCAGGATGCGCTTGCCGGCGAGCCGGTTGCCGCCGCCCTCGGTGATCCAGAGATGCGCGAGGCGATGGCGCTCGCGCGAGCCGCAGGAGGGGCAGCGCACATCGCGCCGGGGCGGGCGGCCGACGGAGACGAACACGCCTTCGTAGAGGCAGATCGGGCAGAGGCGGGGCAGGCGGCGGCTGGTGAACTGACCGGGGTCGCGCCACGCGGCGGCGAGGAGGCGGCGGAGGACGCGCCACTGGCTGGCCCGCTCCGGGCGGGGCAGGGGGTCGGGCGCAGCTGTGCGGGCGAGGGTTGCGGCGTGCGGGATCATCCGGGGCGGGATTACCAGCCGGGTCCGGGTGGAGCAATTGGCTGGTGGGTCCGGGACATGGGCGCGCGATCGCGCGACAGGTCGGGCGATCCGCTCCCTGGGCTGCCTGTTCTATTATGCCTATAAAGACTTGGCGATATCCGCCCTCGTCGCGCAGATTCACCAAGCGCACAGACAGGAATGTTCCCCTAGCTGATCTTAGCGGCGCTGTGCCCAGGCATGTATGTTGTCGCTCATCGGCCTGCCGAGATTGATCCATTTCTTTAGAAACTTCGAGGTGGCCCGTCGATGGCGAGAGACCGATATTGCAAGATAATTCGCGACCATTGATGTATTCTGCGGAAGTTTGTTCCCGGTCTTTTCTATCTGACGCCATATTCAACGATGAGCTTCGCAAACTGCTCACCGTCCACTAGTTCGATTCGAATCCCCTTACTTTCATAGTATCTCTCCGCAGCCTGAACAGCATCCTCGGCGATCGCTCCTGTGGTGACGATCATGCCAAGGCTTGCCCCTTCGGCTTCGATCCCGTCTATGAGTTGCTGCACAACCGCCTGGCCGACGGGCGGGTCCGGTTTCCAGTGCTTCGCCTGAACGGCGACGCGCTGTTGGAAGGTTCCCGCAACCCGGAACGTGGCAACCAGATCAGCGCCCTCATCTTTGTTTCGTGACACAATCTGGACGTCTTCCGCGCCCAGGTTGCGCAGCGCGTCTGCGATCAGCCGTTCAAACCCAAAATCGTCCATGCGCCCACTGCGCATCTCATCCAGGGTTTCCCGAACGAGACGGGCCTGAAGGTCAGCCGCAAATGTAGGTGTCCTCCCCTGTGCTGCGAGTTCCAGGCACTCATGGATCTCCGGCAATAGACCGGTGGCGTAGGCCGACACCCCTTGTGTCTTCATACGGGACAGCAATGCCGACCGCGCCAGCCGTCGCGGTACACCGCTCCTATCGTTCAGCCATTCCACCGGGCGGCGATAGGCGGAGCCATCCGCGACTTTTGAGGCATCATAGATGGCCAAACCGGTTATCTTTGCAACGAAAAACTCTGTCCCGTGTGGCACCACGACCAAGTCTTCGGGCTTCATCTCTCGAATGAATCGCCACATATGGCCAGCTGCCGCACCGGCTCTTCGGAGGCTCTGCTCATCTTGGTAGTATCGTTGACGAATGATCTCCCTAAACCGTTCCCATGGGAGGGCAAGATCGAGAAGTCCCTCAGCTTCGGCCCAGCCGATGAATATCTGGTTCGTGGAGACCACTTCACTGACTTGTTCGATTCCCTTGGGGCCGATCCGAAGGACGAAGGCAGCTTGGGTCATTCCCAACTCCTAGTTGTCCGTCGGCGGTTAGCGCCCCGACGGGATCTTGAGATCAGGGCAGCGACTCTTGCGGATACGGTCGTTTGAATTGGCTCTGAACAGCATGTTGGTTACAGCACGCGCCATGCTCTGGAACATACATTAGCCGATATGATGGACCAGTGGCCCTGACGGATCACGCTAGTTCTTGTCGCCTGCCGTTCTCCCGTTCCTAAGCTTCAGCTTCCCAAGCATGTCCGCCAGCACCTCACCTGCGAACCGTCGTGGGCTCATCGTAACGCCTGGGTCGGGGGCTTGGAAATACCCACGCTCGGGCGGTCCTACGCCGGGGGGTGCTGAACCGTGGCAAGGCGCGAGCGCGGCACGGGGCAGCTGCCATCGTACCAGCTCACGAGGGCAGCTCGGACCACTGCCTTCGAGTGGCTGAACAGCCTCGCGGAAGAGGCCGCCTACACGCTGTCCAAAGCGGCGCGCTTCGCTGACAACGGGGGCGAGCCTGCCTGCAAGCTCTCCGAGTTATTCGGCTCGGAGCCACTTCAGCCCGGCGGCGAGATGATCTTCTGCCCTGACTTGCTCGCCTTCGGATGGTGCGAGCTAACTCTATCAACTCGGGGCATCTACCTTCTTAGTGAACCTGCGCCATAACAGCGGTTATATCGTTTGATGCGATTGACGGTCGCGACTCGGCCAAGTCAGATGTCTGGTGAATGGATGCCGAAGCTGCGTGGCGATTATGCATCATCGCACGATTGACGTGACCAGCGCACGGCGCGCGTGTCACCCTCGCCCGCATGGACCATGGGGGCCGCAAGATCATCCACATCGACATGGACGCCTTCTACGCGTCCGTGGAGCAGCGTGACGATCCCCGCCTGCGCGGCGTGCCCCTGGCCGTCGGCGGCTCGCGGGAGCGCGGCGTCGTCATGGCCGCCAGCTACGAAGCGAGAAGGTTCGGGGTCCGCTCGGCGATGCCGTCCGTGACCGCTGCCCGCCTGTGCCCTGGGCTGGTGTTCGTCCCGCCCCGGTTCGCGGTCTACAGGCAGATCTCCGCTCAGATCCGGGAGATCCTCGCCGCCTACACCCCCCTGATCGAGCCGCTGTCGCTCGACGAGGCATACCTGGACGTGACGCCCGCCGAGCCGGGCGCGCCGTACGCGAGCCGCATGGCGCGCGAGATACGCGCGGGAATCCTGGCCCAGACGGGGCTGACGGCCTCGGCGGGGATCAGCTACAACAAGTTCCTGGCCAAACTCGCCTCCGACCAGCGCAAGCCGAACGGGCAGTTCACCATCACCCCCGAGATGGGGCCGGGCTTCGTCGAGCACCTCGACGTCGGGCGCTTCCACGGCGTCGGCCCGGCGACCGAGGCCAAGATGCACGCGCTGGGTATCCGCACCGGCGCGGATCTCCGGCGATGCACCGAAGCCTTCCTCGCCCGGCATTTCGGCAAGACCGGAGCGCACTTCCACAAGATCGCGCGGGGCATCGACGAACGGCCCGTCGTGCCGGACAGGCCGCGCAAGTCGGCGGGGTCGGAGACGACCTTTCCGCGCGACTTGGACGACGCGCAAGAGATCAACCAGGCATTGGCGCCGCTGGTCGATGATGTCTGGGCATGGCGCGAGCGATCGGGCATGAGCGGCCGGACGGTGACGGTGAAGGTCAAGTACGCGGACTTCGAGCAGGTCACGCGCAGCCGGACCCTGCCTCATCCCGTCGCCAGCCGGGCCGAGCTGGCCGAAGCCAGCCGCGACCTGATCGGCGGCGTGTTCCCGCTGCGCAAACCGATACGGCTGCTCGGAGTCTCGATCTCGAACTTCGGGGTCGCGGGGCTGGAGGCTGGGCCGCAGATGGCGTTCGCGTTCTGACGCCAGTTCTAGGACAGGAGCTCCTTGCGCGCGTCCTCCACCAGCTTGCCCAGTTCGGCGAGCTTTCCCTTGTCGAAATCGTCCAGCGCCCGCCGGACCAGCTCCGCCAGCTCGCGCAGCCGCGACGCCGCCGCGGGATCGGGCGCGAGCGGCTCGGCGTCGGCCAGCGCTGAGAGGGCGTCCTCCAGGCCCTGGCGGAGCTCGGCGCCCCGCATGTCGAGCGCGGCCTCGTGCGCGCGCTCGACGGCGCTCTGGGCCGCCTCCCTGAATGCGATATAGGCGTCTGTGTCGGGCATGGTTCTATTCCAGGGTTGTGCGACGACCCATTATCTGTGCCCCTGAGCAGGGAGCGCAATCGGCTGGGCGCGGAAGGGCAGCGATTGGGATGATGGCGGGGTCACATGTGGCGCTTGGCGTGGCGGCCTGGCTGGGCGTGGCGCCGTACCTGGGTCATGCCGACCTCGCGCCGCTGCCGCTCGGCCTCGCCGTGGCTGGATCGCTGCTGCCCGACATCGATCACCCGAAATCCTGGGTGGGGAAGAGGGTCCGCCCCCTCTCCACGGTTTGGGCGAAGGTTCTCGGCCATCGCGGCGTGACCCACTCGCTGTTCGCCGTCGCGATGTGTTGCTGGCTGCTTCTCCGTCACGGCTTCCCCGCCACGCTCGCCGCGCCACTCGCGGTGGGGTACCTCTCGCACCTGGGGGCCGACCTCCTGACGCGTGGCGGGCTGCGGCTCGCTTGGCCGCTCAAGGGCACGTGGTCGCTGCCGCTCTGCCGGACCGGCTCGCCCTTCGAGCCGCTCGTGGTTGCCGTGGTCCTTGCCTGGGCGTGGTGCGGGGCGAGCGGGACGGCCAAGCTCGAAGCCGGGCTGCGGAACATGGGTTTCTGCCACCTTGGGCGCGCATTCGCCGCCGTGTGCCCGGCGCCGCACACGCGGGTTGAGCGGCGGACCTTGGCCGGGTAAACCACTCGGCGTGCGGATGAGTGGCCGAGCGGCTTAAGGCAGCGGTCTTGAAAACCGCCAAAGGTTCAAAGCCTTTCGTGGGTTCGAATCCCACCTCATCCGGAAATCGCTGTTTCGGCCCCTCCTTTGAGCGAGGCTCGCGCCGCGGGCGGAGCTGGCGCGTCCGGGTTCGGGGAGCCTGGCGGACTTCTCAACTTTTTCGTTGCCGGTGATAAGCTGGCCGCATGTCGGATCGAAACCTACGATGTCCGGGTTGCGGAGCGGCCATTGCGGACCACCGGCGATTCTGTATCGAGTGCGGCGCCCCTCTCGCGGCCATCTGCTCCAGTTGCGGTGCGCCCAATCCGCCCGCGGCCAAGTTCTGCGGCGACTGCGGCAGCAAGCTTCCAACTCATCCGAGCGAATCACCATCGATCACCGCTCCCGCGCCAGCGCGGGCTGTCATGGCAGCCCCCTGCGTCGGTCCGTCGGCCGAACGCAGGCCGCTCACCGTGATGTTTGCCGACCTTGTCGGATGGACAAGTCTTTCGGCGCGGCTTGATCCCGAAGACCTGGTCGCCATCACCCGTGCCTACCGTGAATGTTGCGCGGCGGAAATAGAGCGGGCGCGCGGCTACGTCGCCCAATATCTGGGTGACGGGATTTTGGCCTATTTCGGTTATCCTCAGGCTCATGAAGACGACGCGGAGCGCGCCATCGGCGCGGCGCTCGCGCTCATCGCCGCCGTCCGCGGGCTTCACCCCGTGCCGGACATTCCGCTCCAGGTGAGGGTCGGGGTCGCGACCGGGAGCGTCGTCGTGGACAACCGTTCGCAGGAGCCGGCGGCGGTGGGCGAGACGCCGAACGTGGCGGCGAGGCTGCAAGCCCTCGCCGCGCCCGACACGGTTGTGATTGACAGCAATACCGCTCGCCTGGTGACGGGGCTCTTCCATCTCTCCGGAATCGGGAGCCATCGCCTCAAGGGCTTCGCGGGGCCAATGGAAGCGTGGCGCGTGGCTGGGCCGCTGCCCTCCGAGGGCCGGTTTGAAGCGCGCCACCGAGCCGGTGCCTCACCCCTTGTCGGGCGGGACGAGGAGCTTGGCTACCTGCTGCGCCGCTGGAAGCAGGCCTCCAATGGCGAAGGCCAGGTGGTGCTGCTGTGCGGCGAGGCGGGCATCGGCAAGTCGCGCATTGTCGCGAGCTTTCGCGAGCAGCTCGGCACCGAGCCCTGCGCGCGGGTAAGTTGCCATTGCTCGCCGCATCACCAGAACGCCCCCTTGCATCCGGTGGTCGCGCATCTCGCGCGGGCGGCGGATTTGATCGCCGGCGAGCCGTCAGAGCTGCAACTGGACAAGCTTGAGCGTCTGCTGGGCATGGCGGGGAGCGACATCGCGGAAATCGCGCCGTTGTTCGCCGATCTGCTCTCAATTCCAACCGGCACGCGCTATCCGCCGCTCAGCCTGGGTGCCCAACGTCGGAGGGAGAAGACGTTGGAAGCTTTGGCGGCGCAAATCGCTGGCCTGTCGGCGCAGCAGCCGGTGCTCATCGTGTTCGAGGATGTGCATTGGATCGACGTGACATCACTTGAGCTGCTGGAAATCCTCGTCGATCGCCTTGCCGCCCTGCGCGCGATGCTCATACTCACGTTCCGTCCGGAGTTCAGTCCTCCGTGGACCGGCTACGCGCACGTCACGAGCGTGTCCGTCAATCGCCTTAGCCGCAGGGAAAGCGGTATTCTGGCCGGGCAAGTGGCCGGCGCCCAATCCTTGCCGCCGCATATCCTGGATCAGATCCTCGTCAAAACGGATGGCGTTCCGTTGTTCATCGAGGAGTTGACGAAGGCGGTGCTTGAGTCCCGCTTGGTGCGCGATGCGGGTCGGAGCGGCGGCGAGGCGGACCCGCCGCCGCTCTCCATCCCGGCCACATTGCGCGCGTCGCTGATGGCGCGGCTGGACCGTTTGGCGCCCGTGCGGGAGGTCGCGCAAGCCGGAGCGGCGATCGGACGCGAGTTCAGCCACCGGTTGCTCGCCGCGGCGCTGAAGATGCCGGACGACGTACTCAGGAGCGCCCTTGAGCAGTTGGTTGACGCCGGACTCATTTTCCGGCGGGGCGTCCCGCCTCACGCCACCTATCGATTCAAACACGCACTGGTCCAAGATGCCGCCTATGAGACTCTGCTGCGCAGCAAGCGCCAGCAAATCCACTTCTGGATCGCCACCGCGCTGCGGGAGCACTTTCCCGAGACGGCCGAAGCGGAGCCCGAAATTCTCGCGCGTCACTTCACCGAAGCCGGCTTGGTGAAGGCGGCGGTCGATCACTGGCTGAGGGCGGGCAAACTTGCCGCCGCCCGCTCGGCTTGCAAGGAGGCCATCGCCTTGCTGACCAAGGCACTCGACTTGCTCCGAGGGCTGCCCGACGATCCTGACCGCCGGCGGCGCGAGCTTGACGTGCAGATCGCCCTGGGAGGCGCTTTGGCCGTCGCCAAGGGGCAAGCCGCGACCGACACGGGACAAGCGTTCGCGCGGGCGCGCGAGCTGGCCGAGAGCCTTCCCGAACACCCTCAGTTCATCCCAGTGCTCTATGGGCAATATGTGCACTACAGCTCCCGCGGGAACATGTATCTGGCGCTGGAGATAACCGAAGAGCTGCTCCGGCAGGCGGAGCGGCGCAACGAGATGGCTGACTTGGCCCTCGGCCACCGGACACTTGGGACGACACTGCTCCTCTTGGGAAGGCTCAGCGAGGCTCGAACCCATCTGGAAAAGGCCCTCTCTTTCAGAGACTCCGGGCAAGACCAGCGGCTGACTCAAGCTTACATCTTCGCGCCCCGCGCGGTCGCGCTGGCGTACCTGGCCATGGATCTCGTCGTCCTTGGCTTCGTCGGACCGGCGAGGGAGCGCATTTCCGAGGCGCTGAGCGAGGCCGGGCGAATAGCGCATCCGGTCACGTCGGCTGTCGTCCTCGGCCGGGCCTGCATCGTGAACCGCTACACCAGCGGCGTGCCGAGCCTCACGCAGGCAGCGGAGGCGCTCCGTTCGCTCGCCGCCGAGCAGGGTTTCCTGAACTGGGCTGGAAAAGCCGACGTCGAACTCGGGTGGGCGATGGTGGCATCAGGAGAGGGCGCCGCGGGCCTCGCGCGAATGCGAAGCGGAATCGCGGCGGTGGGAGCGGTCGGGCAGGAATTCGACCTGCCTCGCTACCTTGGGCTCCTCGCCGACGCCTACCGGCTCACCGGGCAATTCTCGATGGCACTCGAGGCGTGCGCGAGCGCGCTGGATTGTGCGAAGAGAACCGGAGAGCGCTGGTTCGACGCCGAGCTGCACCGGCTCAGGGGAGAGACGCTTCGGGCCAAATCCCCCGCCTCGCCCAGGGAAGCCGCGGCGTGTTTCTCCGAGGCCGTGCAAGCGGCACAGGAACAGGGTGCCAAGCTGTGGGAATTGCGAGCGGCGACCAGTCTCGCCCGGCTGTGTCGCGAAGGAGGCGGCGGCGTAGAGGCACGCGATCTCCTAGCGGCCGTCTGCGCCTGGTTCGACGATCGCCTTGACGCGCCTGACCTGGCCAAGGCGCGCTCGACGCTTGATGCGCTGTCCCTCCAGGCCTAGCCGCGCGCGAGAGGAGGGCGGCTTCTCGGGGTGTTAGCTGGCTAACAGCACGCCGCGAGCCCTTATGGTTCCATGCGTCTGCTCAGAGTTCCTCCCCCCTTTGAAAGGGAGTCTGGCCGTGCGCATCATCCCTGTCGTCGCCCTCGCTTCCGCCGTGCTCCTGACCGGCTGTCAATCGCCTGACGGGTCGTTGGACCTGCGCCGCACAGTCCTCACCGGTGGCAGCCTGCTGATAGGCGGCCCGATCGGCGCTGCCGTCCGCCTCGGGATGGAATCGGGCCTGCTCGACAAGACGCCTCGCCAATATGCGAGGGCAGGGCGCGGCGGCAGCGGTGTGAGACTGACCCGTTCTCACAAGGCGCCGGGTTCCGGTGGGAGGACCGCGTCAGACTCCGCCGGTTTGATGCCGGCGGCGACCCCGGAGCCGCGTCAGCCCGACATGCCCGGACAGGCGGCGACCGGCCATCCGGAAACGCCCGCGATGAACAAGCTGCCGGAAACAACCCGTATTTAGCGCGGCCCGCGCCGCCGGCCGAAGGCGCACCGCACCTCCCCGAGTCCAAGCGCCCCGTCTTGGAGGATAGAGCCCGTTCCCGCCGTGGAGTTGTGCCGCCGTGCGGGCGCCGCACCGTCCCGCGTCATTGAGGTTGCGGGTGCAAACTTTCCGCCGCCTGTGGTCACGGCGCGGTCCGGATTGGCCTGGGTGGCAGCCTTCCCTATAATTCGGCCCGGCCCGCACTGGCGGGTGCCCCGGACTCCACATCTGGCCAGGCGCCGGAACCGGAATCATGCCCAAGAGTCTCCACGCAGCGGCAAGCGCACCCGACAACGAGCTGGGGCGCTTGCCGTTTTTTCAGGGGGCCAGCCCAGCGGCACTGGCCCATGCCGCCTCCGCGGCTGCCTGGCTCTCCATCGAGGCCAACCAGCTTGTATTCGATTACGGGGATGACAGCACCGATGTGTTCTTTGTCGTCCAGGGCGCGCTGCGCGTCTTGGTTCGAACCGCCTTGGGACAGGAGATGATCCTGGGGGATCTCAGCCGGGGAGAACTGTTCGGCGATGTCGCCGCGGTGGACAACGCGAAACGCTCTGCCAGTGTCATGACCTTGCTCCGAACCCGGCTCTGCCGGTTGCCGGCCGGGACGTTCCTGGACGTCGCGCTGCACGATCCCACCCTGGCGCTGCGTTTGTTGCGCACGCTGACGGCGCGCCTTCGGCGCGAAGACGAGCGCCTGTTCGAGTTGACGGCGCTGCCGGTCCGCGAGCGACTGGGAGCGGAGCTGCTGCGTTTGTCGAAGCCGCGAGGACGGGATGGCAGGATCATCACGCCGCCACCCCCGCAGCATGTGATCGCCGCGCGCATCGGTGCCCGCCGCGAGAGCGTGTCCCTGTCACTTCGGTCATTGGCGGAGGAGAAGCTGATCGAGGTCTCCCCCAGGGCAATCAGGGTGCCCCGGCCGGAGGCCCTGCGCGCGGCCATCGACAAGCGGCTACAGGGAGCCTCGGCCAGTCAGCTCCGGTCGTGACGCTGGACACCGGGAGGCTCTCCGCGAGCTGGTCCAATGGTCCGGAACACGCCGGGATGTTAGCTAGCTAACAGCGCTCGACCGGCGCCTCGTGTTTGATCGTGTGGTCGCCCCGAGCAGACAGGGAAGGACCACATCATGGAGCGAATTCATCGCCTGGCGCAGATCTCGGCCTTCGCCGTCGTGGGAGGGACGCTGCTGCTGGGAGGCTCGCAACCCGCCCATGCCCGCAGCGCGCTCAGCACACTGATAGACCAGTGTTCGCATGGGAACATGGCCGCCTGCGCCCGCGGCAACCAAGTCGCCATAGCGCAGTCCCAGCGACGCGCCGCTCGGAACATGCCGCCCGCCGGCAACGGGATGTACGTCTACTGTGCCGCACCCTCGATCTGTGGCGCGCGCGGAGCCAACGCACTGCCGGGCAACTGGGGGTGGACCCACGGACTGTTTGCCGATATCAAGCGCAACTATCCTCAGGTGTGGTGCAACCTCTACAGGAACGCCTGCTGAGCTGAAGCCAGCGCCATACCACGTCGTCAGCGGTGACTGGTTCCGCGAACGGCGGTGACATGTGTTTGAACGCACCTGTCGCGCAACCGCGCCGCGCGGCGGGGCCGGCCGAAGCCCGCCAGCCCCGCCCGACTCGTTCACACGACGTCCAAGCGTACCGGCACATTGTTGCGGGTGGCGTTCGAGTATGGGCAGATCTGGTGCGCTTTCTCGACCAGAGCCTCGGCCTCGCGGCGATCGAGGCCCGGCATCTTGATCTCCAGCCCCACGTCGATCCCGAACCCGCCCTCGGAGCGCGGGCCGATGCCGACCGTGGCGGAAACCGTCGTGTCGTCCGGCACCTTCTTGCGCTCCTGAGCGGCGGCTGCCTTGAGCGCCCCGATGAAGCAGGCGGCGTAGCCCGCGGCGAAGAGCTGCTCGGGATTGGTTCCCGCGCCGCCGCCGCCGCCCAGCTCCTTCGGCATGGACAGCTTCACGTCGAGCGTGCCGTCCTTGGTGGCGGCGCGGCCGTCCCGGCCGCCGGTCGCGGTGGCGGCAGTCCGATACTTCACGTCAACAGGCATGGCGAGCCCTCCTAGGGTGCGATGTCGGTCCGGCTGCTCGGTCCGGCCCGGAACCCGTGTAGCCCCGGCCGGGCCTAAGGTAAAACCGCCCTCGCCCGGGCCTGGGCGGGCGGCCCGGTCCCGTTGACGGCGCCGGACGGGAATGCCAGAAGCGGGTTGTATGCAACAAGGCCGCACCGCTCTTAGCCCAGACTTCCCGGACAAGATGGCCCGTTCTCGTGCGTCTGCGCTTTGGCCGAATCTGCTGTCCGGATCGGCGTGTTGGCGGTAGGTCGGGCGTTGGCGCATGGGACATCCAGCGGTTGAATCGGAGGACGGCGCCATTGCGGTCGCTTTCGACCGCCGGCTGGCGCTGGGGTTCCACGGCGCCCGCATCACGTCCGACGCTGGGCTGCCTGCGTGTCGTGAACTGGATGCCGCGCTTGGGCTGGCGGCTCTGCCAGGGACGGCGCTCACGGGATGCCGGCGTGGCGAGGACAGCAGGCATTTACTGACCGGGCTGCTCCGGCGGTCCGTGTGTGCTCGTGCGGGCTGGCCGCCCCGCGAGGTGGCGGGTTCGCGAACGCGAGTTCCAAGGATTGATGGTCACGGTATACAGGACGGGAAAACAACCGAACGCGATCGGAGGGGAACATGGACGCAATGACTGACGAAAAGAGCGCGGGCAAGTGCCCGGTCGCGCACGCGCCTCGCAGCAGGAGGAACCGCGACTGGTGGCCGAACCATCTTAACATCGACGTTCTTCACCAGCATTCCAGCCTGTCCGATCCGATGGGGGAGGCCTTCGATTACGCCGAGGAATTCAAGAGCCTCGACCTCGATGCCGTGATCAAGGATCTCCGTGCCCTGATGACGGACTCCCAGGACTGGTGGCCGGCCGATTTCGGCCACTACGGCGGTCTGATCATTCGCATGGCATGGCACAGCGCGGGCACCTACCGCATCGCCGACGGCCGCGGCGGCGCCGGCTCTGGCCAGCAGCGCTTCGCGCCGCTCGGTAGCTGGCCGGACAACGCGAACCTCGACAAGGCACGCCGGCTGCTGTGGCCGATCAAACAGAAATACGGCCGGAAAATCTCCTGGGCCGACCTGATGATCCTCGCCGGCAACGTCGCCCTCGAGTCGATGGGCTTCAAAACCTTCGGTTTCGGCGGCGGGCGCAAGGACGTTTGGGAGCCCGAAGAGCTCTACTGGGGCCCCGAGGGGACGTGGCTGGGGGACGAGCGCTACAGCGGCGAACGCCAGCTTCAAAATCCGCTCGCGGCGGTGCAAATGGGCCTGATCTACGTCAATCCGGAAGGGCCGAACGGCAAGCCGGATCCGGTCGCGGCCGCCAAGGACATCCGCGAAACGTTCTACCGCATGGCAATGAATGACGAGGAGACGGTGGCGCTTATTGCCGGCGGCCACACCTTCGGCAAAACCCACGGCGCCGGCGATCCGTCATTTGTCGGCCCGGAGCCGGAAGGCGCCGCCATAGAGGATCAGGGCCTTGGCTGGAAGAACAAGTTTGGCACGGGCGTCGGGGCGGACGCCATCACCGGCGGCCCGGAAGTCATCTGGTCGCAAACTCCCACGAAGTGGAGCAACTACTACTTCGAGAACCTGTTCAATTACGAATGGGAGCTGACGAAGAGCCCGGCCGGCGCCTGGCAGTTCCAGGCCAAGGACGCGCCTCCCACAGTGCCGGACCCATTTGATCCGTCGAAGCGGCGCGTGCCGACCATGCTGGTCACGGATCTCTCCCTGCGGATGGACCCGATCTACGAAAAGATTTCTCGTCGCTTCTACGAGAATCCGGATCAGTTCGCGGACGCGTTCGCCCGGGCGTGGTTCAAGCTGACGCATCGCGACATGGGCCCGGTCATCCGTTACCTCGGCCCGCTCGTGCCGAAAGAGACGCTGATCTGGCAGGATCCGATCCCCGCCGTGGATCATCCGCTGATCGACGAGCAGGATGTTTCCGCTCTGAAGACGAAGATTCTCGCCTCCGGCCTGTCGGTTTCCGAGCTGGTTTCGACAGCCTGGGCGTCGGCATCAACGTTCCGCGGCTCCGACAAGCGCGGAGGAGCCAACGGCGCGCGCATCCGCCTCGCGCCGCAAAAGGATTGGGAGGTCAATCAGCCGGAGCAGCTCGCGAAGGTGTTGCGGAGGCTCGAAGCGATCCAGAAGGAGTTCAACGCCTCGGCCGCTGGCGGCAAGAAGGTTTCGCTCGCCGACCTCATCGTCCTCGGCGGCGGCGCCGCGATTGAGAAAGCCGCGAAGGCGGCCGGGCACGAGGTGAAGGTTCCGTTCACGCCGGGGCGCATGGACGCATCGGAGGAACAGACCGACGCCGAATCCTTCAACGCGCTCGAACCGGCGGCCGACGGTTTCCGCAACTATCTCAGCGGCCAGCAGCTCATGATGCCCGAGGAGGCGTTGGTGGACCGGGCGCAGTTGCTGACCCTGACGGCGCCCGAGATGACGGTTCTCGTCGGCGGCCTGCGCGTCCTCGGCGCCAACGCCGGAGGGTCGAAGCACGGCGTCCTCACCGAGCGGCCGGAGACGCTGACGAACGACTTCTTCGCCAACCTGCTCACCATGGCCACGCAGTGGCAGCCGGCTGCCGACTCCGAGGGCGTGTACGAGGGGCGCGACCGCAAGACGAACGCGCTCAAGTGGACGGGCACGCGGGTGGACCTGATCTTCGGTTCGCACTCCCAACTTCGCGCCCTCGCGGAGGTCTATGCGTGCGCGGACGCGAAGGAGAAGTTCGTGAAGGACTTCGTGGCGGCGTGGACCAAGGTGATGAACCTCGACCGCTTCGATCTCGCCTGATCGGATCTCCTGACTCTCGGCGGCTGGTGACCCATGGACGGCGGGATCTCGGGACTGAGTGTCCGACGGGACTTGCCGTCCACGGGGAATCCCGCAACGCTAACCCCCGTAGGAAAAAGGCAGAGCCGGATTACCGGCCCTACCTACTCCACGAAAAAATCCACCCCATAGTTAGTCGTCCAACCCCTATCCGAGCCGGGCCTGACAGGTCCGCGGCGCGCGGGGGTCAGCCATGCCTGAGAGGAAGTCCAATGACTGACCAACAGCGTATCCTCACCACCCGCCAAGGCCATCCGGTCTCCGACAACCAGAACCTGCGCACGGTCGGCGAGCGCGGCCCGACCACGCTCGAGAACTACCAATTCATCGAGAAGATCACCCACTTCGATCGCGAGCGCATCCCCGAGCGGGTGGTCCATGCGCGCGGCACCAGCGCGCACGGCTACTTCGAGGCCTATGGCAAGGTCGGCGACGAGCCGGCCAGCAAGTACACGCGTGCCAAGGTGCTGACCCAGGCCGGCAAGCGCACGCCGGTGTTCGTCCGCTTCTCCACCGTGATCGGCAGTAAGGACAGCCCGGAGACGGCGCGCGACCCGCGCGGCTTCGCGGTGAAGTTCTACACCGAGGACGGCAACTGGGATCTGGTGGGCAACAACCTGCGGATCTTCTTCATCCGCGACGCCATCAAGTTCCCCGACATGATCCACGCCTTCAAGCCGGACCCGGTGACGAACCGGCAGGAGGCGTGGCGCTTCTATGATTTCGTGTCGAACTCCCCAGAGTCGCTGCACATGGTGACGTGGGTGAAGAGCCCGTGGGGCATCCCCGCCGACTACCGCCACATGGAGGGATCGAGCGTCAATACCTACAAGCTGGTCAACGACCAGGGCGTGGCGCATCTCGTCAAGTTCTCCTGGGTGCCGAAGCAGGGCGTGAAGAACCTGACCAGCAAGCAGGCGGCCGAGATCCAGGCCCGCGACGTGGGTCACGCGACCAAGGATTTGTACGAGGCGATCGAGCGCGGCGAGTATCCGGAGTGGGAGTTCTGCGCGCAGATCATGTCCGACGACGAGCACCCCGAACTCAGCTTCGACCCGCTGGACGACACCAAGCGCTGGCCGGAGGACAAGTTCCCGCTACTGCCCGTGGGACGCATGGTGCTCGACCGCAGCCCGGAGAATTTCTTCGCCGAGAGCGAGCAGTCCGCCTTCGGCACCGGCGTGCTGGTGGACGGGATCGACTTCTCGGATGACAAGATGCTGCAAGGGCGCACGCTGTCCTATTCCGACACGCAACGCTACCGCGTCGGCCCGAACTACCTCCAGCTTCCGATCAACGCGGCGAAGAACCAGGCCCGCACCAACCAGCGCGACGGGCTCATGACCTATCGCGTGGACGGCGCCGGCGAGAACAAGCACGTCAACTACGAGCCAAGCTCGATGGGCGGCTTGGAGGAGGCGCCGAAGCCCGCGAAGGATTATCACCAGTGGGTGGAAGGCGCGCTGGGGCGCTATCCGATCAGCCGCACGTCTGACGACTACACCCAAGCGGGCGAGCGCTACCGCAGCTTCGAGGACTGGGAGCGCGAGGATCTGATCGCCAATCTCGTGGACGACATGAAGCAGTGCCCGGAGCAGATCGCGCTGCGGATGGTCTGGCACTTCTGGCATTGCGACCAGGACTACGGCCGTCGCGTGGCGGAGGGCGCCGGGATCGACCTTGAGAGGGCGAAGGCGCTGCCGCCGCTGCCGGGCAAGCCCGCGCCGGGCCAGAACCGGCCCGCGCCGAACGTCGAGAGGCTGCGCACCAAGGCGGCGGAGTGAAATCGGCGGTGTAGCTCCCTCTCCGCCCTTCCGGGGCGGAGAGGGAGGCGTGCCTCACCACGCGCGTTGCGCGTGCGCCGCACCCCACGCGGGAGGGCGTTGACAGTCGGTGCGCCTCCATATCTGCTTGGCGGCGCAACGGAAGGCCCGCGCACATGCTCGAAATCGGTGGACAGGCTTGATCCGGGACGTTCTGATCCTGGGCGCCCTGGGGATCGGTTTGACATTGTCCCATCCGGCGCACGCCGACCCACCGCCTGATCCGCACCGGATCATGACATTCCAAATTGAGAACGACGCCACGGCGGGCACGGACCGTTATTACACGTCGGGGCTGCGCCTCGGCTACACCACGCCCACCGGGGGGCTTCCGGACGGCGTCGCGCGGCTCGGCCAGCGACTGTTCGGCGCGGGCCAGCAGCGGCTGGCATTTGGCTTGTCGCAACTGTTGTTCACGCCGCGCAACACGCAGCTCTCGCCGCCCGATTCGCGCGACCGTCCCTATGCCGGGCTGCTGCTCGGCAACGCGGCGCTGGTCCACGACACTGGCGGCGCGCGCAGCGTGCTCGATCTCGAGTTTGGGGTCATCGGACCGGGCGCGGGCGGAAAGGACATCACGACGGCGTTCCACCGCCTGCTCGGGCAGCAGCCGGACCGAGGCTGGAACAGCCAATTGCCGAACCAGCCGGTGGGCGAGGTGTTGGCCAGCCGCATCTGGCGGCTGCCGCTCGCGAACGCCGGCCCCTTCGAATTCGACGCGCTGCCGACGCTCACGGCCGGGCTCGGCACATGGCGCGTGTATGGACTCGCGGGCGGGCAGGTGCGGATGGGGCAGGGGCTTGCGTCGGATTTCGGCGCGCCGCTGATCGCGCCCGGCCTGAATGGCTGGGACGCCTACGCCGCGACGCGCCGGTTCGCCTGGTACGTCTTCGCTGGCATCGACGGGCAAGCGGTCGGATTTGATGAAACGATCGACGGCGAGCCGTTCCGCTCCACCGCGCATGTCTCGCGCATTCCCTTCATTGGCGAATTCCAGGCTGGCGTCGCCATCATGGCGTTCGGCCTGCGGATCAGTTTCACTGACGTGGTGCGCAGCCACGAGTTCCACGGCCAGGCCGGCGGGCCGTTCCAGTACGCGTCCGCCTCGGTCTCGTTCAAGTTTTGAACGTAACACCCTCGCGACGACACTTCAAGGCCGCTGGACGCGGGCCGCATTACCGACTTAACATGCGCCGTTAACGAGTGGGAGGAAAGCATGAGAAAGCTGCTGGGTGCGGCGGTCATGTGCATTGGCATTCTTGGCCTGGCCACTGGCGCGCACGCGCAAAGCGATTGCTCGAAGCTCGTCCCGGTCTCGCCCTGGGGACCGGATGACCAGACCGGGGCCACGAACCGAGTGACGCCGCCCGTTGTCAAGGCCGCCGCCGCCGAGATCCAGGAAGGCAAGGTCATCCCCATGTCGCATCCGTTGGTGGACGGCGTGCCCCTGTTCGGCACCCGCTTCACCCACCGGATCTTGACGGCGACCTCGCTCGCCCCCGGCGCCTCCTATGGCAAGAACGGCGGAACCTTCATGGAGGACACTTGGCTCAGCCAGAGCCATGTCGGCACCCACCTTGATGGAATGGGCCATTTCGGCCGGTTCGATTGCTACTACAATCAGAACGCGATGGGGAAATACATCAACCAGAACAACATGACGCGGCTCGGGCTCGAGCACCTGAAATCGTTCGCGACGCGCGGCGTCATCATCGACCTGGTGCGGGTGTTCCAGGAACAGAACAAGCTGAAATCCGATCCGGCGTGCCGCAAGCCCTGTCTTGAGAAGGGTACGGTAATCACCCAGGCCGACCTGGAGGCCGGGCTGAAGATGTACAACGTCACCCTGCGCGAAGGCGACATGGTGTTCCTGCACACCGGCTGGGTCGATCTGTTCGAGCAGTTCCCGAAGCAGAACGTGCTATACAACAGCGGCGAGGCCGGCATCGGGGTGGACGCCGCGAAGTGGCTCGCCTCGCAGAAGGTAGTGGCGGTTGGCGCGGACAACTGGGCGGTGGAAGTGATACCGGGCGAGGATCCGACGATCCTGTTCCCGGTCCACCAGACCCTGATCACCGACAACGGCATCCACATTATCGAGAACGTCAAGACGGACGACATCGCGACAGAGGCCGCGGCGACCAAGCGGGCCACGTTCTTCGTCAACATGACGGTGCCGAAGGCTGTCGGCGCGACCGGCAACTTCGTCGGCATCGAGGCGATTCGCTGACCATGCGGACTGGCTCCGGCCCGGCGCTGCGGCGCCGGGCCTTTCTCGGGCTGGC
>DATFDN010000569.1:0-3159 GCA_035252035.1 Acetobacteraceae bacterium
CACCCCGTCGCTGCCCACCTGCATGTCCCAGAACAGGGCCTTGCCCAATCGGATCAAAGCGTCCTCGTCCTTGACGATTCCGGCGGCCTTCAGATCCTTGAAGGAGAGGTCGGTTTCCGGGCCGGGAATCGGAATGGTGTCAGGGGCACTTTTGGGTTCAGGGCACTGGTTCGGGCTGGACTTGTCCCGGACGCAAGGGATGATCGCCGCCGTGGGTTTAGGTATCGGCACCTCCTTCAGCGACAGGGCGGTGGTCTCTTGCTGCGCCCTGGCGCCGATCGCGAACACCAGCCCGAAGCCGAGAACCAGGCCCGTTGACATCCACCTTAGTCTCATCGCGCGTGCTCCTTGCTTCCGGGTGGCTGGCGCATCCTGGCCGGTTCGCCTGGGACGCAGGCGGAGATGTAACGGAGGGAATGGTTCGTGCCTGGCCGGATCTGCCCGTGAACGCGCCCACATCCGCTGCGCTTGCACGGATGCAGCAGCAGCGTGCGGCGGTGATGCCGCATCGTTTCCTCCCGCGCGCCGTGTTCCGCCACGTTCCCGGACATGGACCGGCACGGCGCTATGCTGTTGCCTGCGGCGCAGCTCCGGTCCGGAGCGGCTGCCGAGAAGACATGTTTACGAACGATATACCTGATCCACCGCGATTTGCCACTCATTCAATCAGATGATGGTAACATGGTTGTGCATTTTATTACGACGGACTGCCGGACAGGCCCGGCGCAATGTGTGGCTCCCGTTGCAGGAGAAAGCGATGATGCTATCGATCGTCAGGAGTTTGGTCCTTTCCTTGGTCCTGCTGGCCGGCGCCACGGCCGCGGCCAGCGCGCAGACCGCCGCGGCGCCCGGAGCTGGCGCGGCCGAGACCACTGGCGCCATGTCCGCCGGGAGCGACGACACGACCGCCGATGCGGGAGCCTCTGCCCGAAATCCTGGCGGGGGCGAGAACGCGCAGGGCCATGCGGAGACGGAGCACCGCCACAGGCATGGTCGCGGCCACCGGCATGGCAATGGAGAGGAGCATTGAGTAAATTGAATATGTAGAGGCGCGGACACCACTCGGCACCGACCTTGGCAGCGCCCCCGCCCCGTCCTATGGCACCCCCAGAACCAGGAGACCCATCATGACCGCCGGCCGCTTCCCCCAAACCCGCCTGCGCCGGCTGCGCGGCACGCCGGCGCTGCGCGATCTGGTCCGGGAGACCACCCTGGCCGCGCACGACCTGATCCAGCCGGTCTTCGTCGAGGAAGGCATCGACGATCCGCTGCCGGTCGAGAGTATGCCGGGCGTGCAGCGCATCCCGGAACGGCACCTGGCGCGCGCGATGGAGCGCCTGGCGCGGGATGGCGTGCGCGCCGTGATGCCGTTCGGCGTCTCCCACCGCAAGGACGCGACGGGGAGCGATGCCTGCCGCCCCGATGGGCTGGTGGCGCGGATGGTGCGCGTCGCCAAGGACGCCGCGCCCGAGCTGGTGGTGATCCCCGACATCTGCTTCTGCGAGTACACCGACCACGGCCATTGCGGCGTCGTCGCCCACGGCCGCGTGGTCAATGACACCACCCTTGAGAACCTCGCCCGCCAGGCGGTGATCGCCGCCGACGCGGGCGCGGACATCATCGCGCCCTCGGCGATGATGGATGGGCAGGTGGCCGCGATCCGCCAGGCGCTCGACGCCGCCGGGCACGGCCAGACGCCGATCATGGCCTATTCGTCCAAGTTCGCCTCGTCCTTCTTCGGCCCGTTCCGCGCGGCCGCGGGCTGCGACCTCAAGGGCGACCGCAAGACCTATCAGATGGACCCGTTGAACGGGCGCGAGGCCCTGCGCGAGTCCCTGCTGGATGAGGCGGAGGGCGCGGACATCCTCATGGTGAAGCCCGGCCTGCCGTATCTCGACGTGCTGGCCCGGCTGCGCGAGCGCACCCTACTCCCAATTGCCGCCTATCAAGTGAGCGGCGAATACGCGATGATCAAGCTCGCCGCCACCGCGGGCGCGATCGACGAGCGGCAGGTGGTGCGCGAGACGCTGGGTGCCTTCAAGCGCGCCGGGGCCGACCTGATCCTGACCTATTTCGCGCGCGACGTGATCCGCGAGGGCTTCTGAGCGGGGGGCGTATGCTGATCGTCGATGCCCAGGTGCACATCTGGGGCGCCAACACCAAGGAACGCCCCTGGCCGTCCTACGGTCCCGGCAACGAGCACCGGCCGGTCCCGCTCACCGCCGACGGCCTGCTCCGGGAGATGGACCAAGCCGGCGTCGATCGCGCGGTCATCGTCCCGCCCTCGTGGGAGGGCGACCGCAACGACCTTGCCCTCGCCGCCGCGCGCGCCCATCCCGACCGCTTCGCCGTCATGGGCCGCTTCACCGTCGATCCAGCCAATCGCGCGGCGCTCGCGCGCTGGCGCGAGCAGCCGGGGATGCTCGGCCTGCGCTTCGTCTATCGGCCGGAGATGACCTGGCTCGCCGACGACAGCGCCGAGTGGCTCTGGGCTGAATGCGCCCGGCACAACCTGCCGGTGATGATCTTCGCGCCGGGCCACCTCGCTGCACTGGACCGGCTGGCGGCGCGGCACCCGGATCTGCGTCTGGTGCTGGACCACATGGGGCTGCGCCGCGCCCAGGACGCGGCGGCCTTCGCGGACCTGCCGGCACTGCTGGGCATGGCCCGCCACGCGAACGTCGCGGTGAAGGCGAGCGCCGTGCCGTGCTATTCCTCCGAGCCCTACCCGTACCGCAACATCCATCCCTACCTGCGCCAGGTGTTCCACGCCTTCGGACCGCGCCGCACCTTCTGGGGCACCGACCTCACCCGCCTGCCCTGCACCTACCGGCAGGCGGTCACGCTGTTCACCGAGGCGTTGCCGTTCCTCGCCGCCGCCGACAAGGAGTGGGTGATGGGACGCGGCGTGTGCGCCTGGCTGGGCTGGGAAATGCCTGCGTGAGTCACCTGCAAGGAGCATCCAACCGACGATGAGCGTGTACAAGGACGCCAAGTTCACCGAACGCCTGAACGCCGCGGCCGAGGCGCGGCGGGCGATGCTGGAGAAGTTCCGCGCCAAGCCTGGCCCCGACGATCCCGAGGTCCAGCGGCGGCAGGCGGAGCTGAAGGCCATCGCCGAGGCCCGCGAGGCCCGCATCGCCGCGCGCAAGGCGGAGC
>DATFDN010000570.1:0-24743 GCA_035252035.1 Acetobacteraceae bacterium
AAAGTGCAAGCATAAGGCGCGGGTTCAATCATACACCGTGTGCGTCTGGTCCAAATCGGCGAACCGCGTGAACTCCGCCTCGAAGAACAGGTCGATCTTGCCGGTGGGTCCGTGGCGCTGCTTGGCGATGATCAGCTCGGACTTGTTGTGGACCTGCTCCATGTCGTGCTTCCACTTTTCGAGCTGGGTCTGGTACTTGTCGTCGGAGTCGAAGGCGATGGCCTTGGGCTCACGCTGCTTCAGGTAGTACTCGTCGCGGTAGACGAACATCACGCAGTCGGCGTCCTGCTCGATGGTGCCCGACTCGCGTAGGTCGGCGAGCTGCGGGCGCTTGTCCTCCCGGCTCTCCACCGCGCGCGAGAGCTGCGAGAGCGCGAGCACCGGGACCGCGAGTTCCTTGGCGAGCGCCTTCAGGCCCTGGGTGATCTGGCTAATCTCCAACACCCGGTTCTCGGGGCGCGTGCCGGCGGCGGGGCGCATGAGCTGGAGGTAGTCCACGACCACCAGCGCCAGCCCGCGCGTTCGCCTGAGGCGCCGGCAGCGGGTGCGTAGCGCCGACATGGTGATGGCCGGCGTGTCGTCGATCTGAATCGGCAGGCCCCCGATCTCGCGCGAGACCTGGACGAAGCGGTCGAAGTCCTTCTGGCCGATGTCGCCGCGCCGGATGCGGTCGGCCGAGATCCGCGCCTCCTCGGCCAGGAGGCGGGTGGCGAGTTGCTCGGCGCTCATCTCCAAGGAAAAGATGACGACGCAGGACTTCGGCACGGCATTCAGATCGGCGGCGCGCGCCTCGGCCAGCAGCGCCTTGGCGGCGCCGAACGCGACCTTGGTCGCGAGCGCGGTTTTGCCCATGCCGGGCCGCCCCGCGAGGATCAGCAGGTCCGACGGATGCAGCCCGCCGGTGCGCGCGTCGATGTCGCGCAGGCCCGTGGTCAGGCCCGAGACGCCGCCCTGGCGGTGGAAGGCGCGCTCGGCCCCGAGAATCGCCTCGGTGAGCGCGCGCTCGAACGGGATCGGTCCGCCATCATGGCTGCCCTGGGTCGCGAGCTGGAACAGGCTTTGCTCGGCCGCCTCGATCTGGTTGGCCCCGTCAAGCTCCGGGTCGGCGCCGAAGGCGTTGTTGACCACCGTCTCGCCGATGTCGATGAGCTGGCGGCGCAGCCAGGCGTCGTGGACCGCGCGGCCGTACTCGCCGGCGTTGATGATCCCGACCATCGCGGTCAGGAGCTGCGCGAGATAGGCGGTGCCGCCGACCTCCTCCAATACGCCAGTGTGCTCGAACTCGCCCTTCAGGGTCACGGCGTCGGCGAGCTGGCCTGCCTCGATCCGGCGGACGATGGCGCGGTAGATGCGGCCATGGATCGGGTCGGCGAAGTGCTCGGCGGTCAGGAACTCGGCGACGCGCTCATACGCCTTGTTGTTGGCGAGCAGTGCGCCGAGCAAGGCCTGCTCAGCCTGCAAGTTCTGCGGCGGCAGGCGCTGGGAGAGGCCGAGGAGGGGGGCATTGATCGTGTTCACGCGGGCATTCTAGGCCGCCTTCGGCCCCGCTGCACGCGCCTCCGCCTGTGGATAAGTGTGGATCACGGGGGTGAAACCCTCCGCAGGCTCAATGGACAATCGACCCGCCCACCTTCTTCCAGGCAGCCATGCCGCCCTCGATATGGCACGCGCGCGCCAGGCCGGCGTCCTGCGCGGCCTGCACCGCCATCGCCGAGCGCTCGCCGAAGGCGCAGAAAAACAACAGGCGCTTGCCCGTCGCGGTGGCAAGTTCGTGCAGCACGCCGCCGGGCTGGATATTCTCTTGCAGATCCGCGTATTGGGCGTGCAGGGCGCCCTGGATGACGCCGTGCTTCTCGCGCTCGGCCCGCTCGCGCAAGTCGATCAGCGCGACGTCGCGCCGCCCGAGCAGCGCCCGCGCGGCCTCGGCCGTCACCGCCCAGCCGCGCCGCGCGATCTCGGCCTGCGCCAAGCCCTGGCGCATGTTGGTGGGCACCGCCACGTCCATCATCTTGGGGCTGGGCAGGTTCAGGCCATTCATCAGCGCGACGTACTCGTCGGCTGATTTCACCTGCAAGCGCGGGTTGAACGCCCTCTCCTCGCTGATCGTGCTGACCGTGTCGCCCTTGTAGTCGTGCGCTGGATAGACCAGCGTCTCGTCGGGCAGGCGCAGCAGGCGGTTGAAGATCGACTCGTACTGCGCGCGGGGATCGCCGTTCTGGAAGTCGGTGCGCCCGGTGCCCCGGATCAGCAGGGTGTCGCCCGTGAACACGCGGTCGGCCATCGCGAAACTATAGGAATCGTCGGTGTGGCCCGGCGTGTAGATCACATCGAGACAGATGCCCTCGATGCGGAGCCGGTCGCCGTCGCCCACGCGCATCGAGACGACATCGACGCCGCTCTGCTCGCCCATCACCGTGACGCAGCGCGTGCGGTCGCGCAGCGCGCCAAGCCCAGTGATGTGGTCGGCGTGCAGGTGGGTATCGACTGCCTTGACCAGCTTGAGGTCGAGTTCGCGAATAAGTTGCAGATAGCGGTCCACCTTCTCCAGGACCGGATCGAGGATCAGCGCCTCCCCGCCGCGGCGGCTGGCGAGGAGGTAGGTGTACGTGCCTGACGTGGCGTCAAAGAGCTGACGGAAGATCACGATTCGGCCTCCGGAAACCACGGCGGAGAAAACTTTACCGCGAACCGCCTCTCGCTCGCTATATGTTATTTGCCAAACGTGCTCTGGGGAGCGTGGCATGTCCTTTCGACCGGACGGGGCGCCGCCGGCACCTATATCTGGGTCCATATGAGGCTGATGATGCGTCGCCCCGATCCCTATGAAGCGCGTGCGCGCGAGCTGGCCAGTCTTGGCGGGCTCGACCCCGATGGCCGGGTCGAACGGCCGGGCGGCCGCTCCATGCCGGTCTGGTGTACCTTCCGCGACGCCGCGCGCGCCGAGCACCTGGCGGCCGAGGCCGCGTCCCTCGCGCTGCCGCCGCAGGCGGCCGCCTACCAGAACGCGCCGTTGCAGGTTTTTGGCGAGCATGACGCGGCGACGCTCGCGCAGATGCGCACCTGCATGGGAGTAGGGAACGTGGTGGCCGGCGTGGTCTGCGCCGACGGGCACATCGGCTACGCGCAGCCGGTCGGCGGGGTGATCGCCTACGAGGGGCAAATCAGCATCTCCGGCGTCGGCTTCGACATTGGCTGCGGCAACCTGGCGGCGCGGCTCGACACGCCGTTCGCCGCGATCGAGGACCGGGTCGGCGCCATCCTGGGCGATGTGCGCCGCGCGATCTCCTTCGGCATCGGCCGCGCCAACGCCGAGCGCGTCGAGCATCCCTTGTTCGACGACGCGGATGCCTGGCGCGAGTCGGACATGCACGCCTATCGCCAGAAGGCGACCGCCCAGCTCGGCACCGTGGGATCGGGCAACCACTATGTCGATCTGTTGCGCGACGAGGACGGCTTCGTGTGGATCGGCGTGCATTTCGGCAGCCGGGGCCTCGGGCACACCAGCGCCACGCGCTATCTGAAGGCGGCGGGCGGCACGGAGGGGATGAACGTGCCGCCCGCCGTCGTGAGCGAGGACAGCGAGATCGGCCGGCGCTATCTCGCCGCGATGGAGCTTGCCGGTCGCTACGCGTACGCGGGCCGCGAATGGGTGGTGGAGCGCGTGCGCCGGATCATCGGCGGCACCATCACCGAGACCGTGCATAACCACCACAACTACGCCTGGCGCGAGACGCACGGGGGGCGCGATCTGTGGGTGGTGCGCAAGGGCGCCACGCCGGCCTGGCCGGGGCAGCGCGGGTTCGTGGGCGGATCGATGGGCGATGACGCGGTGATCGTGGAGGGCATCGACAGCCCACAGGCGCGCGCCTCGCTCTTCTCCACGATCCACGGCGCCGGGCGGCTGTTCGGCCGCAAGCAGGCCAAGCGCAGCTTCACGCGCGTCCAGATGGACGCCTGGCTGCGCGAGCGCCGCGTGCTCCTCGCCGGCGGCGATCTAGACGAAAGCCCAATGGCCTACCGCCGCCTGCCGGAGGTGCTGGCGCGGCACGCCGGCACGATCCGGGTGCTGCACACGCTGCGCCCTTTCGCGGTCGCCATGGCCGGGGAGGGGGAGTTCGATCCGTTCAAGGATTAAGCAGCCGCGATCATTTCAGCGGATGACGGGGTGCTTCTCCTTGCGGAGCCCCTGCATCACGCGCTCGTTCAGATGCAGGTGGTCGCGCACAAGCTCGGGCGGGGTCAGGGCCATCCACTGGTTCAGCGATATGTCGCGGAACCGGTCGGCTGCGAACATTTCCAGGAACCGCAAAGTGGTCTCGCCGGTGTTCTGAATGTAGTGGCCCATGGCGAACGGAACATAACCGACATCGCCGGCCTGGAAATCGAAGGTCCGCGCCTTGGACTCGGCGCCGAACACCGTCATGCGCCCGGTGCCTTCGATCCAGTACTGCCATTCGTCGTTATTGGGATGCCAATGCATCTCGCGCAAGCCGCCCGGCTCGATCTCGACCAGGGCCGCCGCGATGGTCGTGGCGACGGGGAAGTTCGTTGAATCCGCGATGCGCACCGTGCCGCCAGGGGACTGCATGGGCGTTTGCTTCAGCAGCCGGTGGCTGAAGGTCTTGGGCGCCGGCCCTTGCGGATCGGGCACCCTGTCCCGCTCCAGTGGTCCAGGCACCTTGCTTTGGAAGATGTAGCGTTCCTTCTCGGGGAGATCGGCGAAGTCGAGCGGGGTCACGGAGAAGTTCTGCGCGAGCACGCTGCGCGGCGTGTGCGCGAACCAGTCGGTGATCAGGAAGGTGCTGTCCTCGGAGAAATTACCGTCGTCGAACACGAGAAGGAACTCGCAGCCTTCCTCCAATCCCTGAATGGAATGAGGGATGCCCGCCGGGAAGTACCAGAGGTCGCCGACATCGACATCGTCGATGAAGTTGCGCCCGTCCTGATCGATCGCGGTGATCCGCGCCCGGCCAGCGAGCATGTAGGCCCATTCGGCCGCCTTGTGCCAGTGCAGCTCCCGTACCCCGCCCGGCGTGAGGCGCATGTTCACCCCGGCCAGCGTGGTGGCGATGGGAAGCTCGCGCCGCGTCACCTCCCGCGCCCAGCCACCCTCCTCCACGCGGTTGTGCGCCAGGGCGAAGGGAAACTTGAGGTTCGGCATGTTGCCGTGATCGGTCTCGGGCGGGAGCAGCAGATCCGGGTTCTGTCGGTCGAGGGCGACATTGCGGGGGCCGAGGACGGTCGCGCCCTTTTCGCCTTTCACGGGTTGCGGTACTGGTTCGGTCATCTGCGTCACAGCTCCCCACGTCGGGACAGTTGCTTGATCCGATCGGCGGTGCGGCACGCGACCGCTTGAATCGTCTCCGAAGGGTTCACCCCGCCAACGGTCGGGAACACCGAGCCGTCGCATATCCACAAATTCCGGACGTCCCAACTCCGGCAATCCGCGTTGACCACGCTCGTGCGCGGATCGTCGCCCATGCGCGCCGTGCCGTGCAGGTGGTTGGTGTCGTCCTCCTGACGGAAGATCTCCTTGGCGCCCGCCGCCCGGAGGTGCTGCTCCATCTGACCGAGCGCGTGCTGGATCAGCCGCTTGTCGTTGTCGGACCAGGAATAAGTGATGCGCGGAATCCTCAGGCCGTACTGGTCCGTCTCATCGGCGAGCGTGACCTGGTTGCGCTCCTGCGGCTGCTGCTCGCCGACCATCTTCAAGCCGACCTGGTGGTTGTACTTCTTCATCTCCTCGACCAACGCCTTGCCCCAGAGCTTGCGCGATCCGGTCTGCACCGCCGCCCACTCCTGCGGCAGCGGCCCCTGGCTCAGCCACTGGTAGTGGCCGACGAAATCCTTGGTCGGATGCTGGTCCACATAGTTCCAGTGCTCGTTGATCGCGAGCGACGGCGGACCCTTGTACCAGCGCACCTCCTCGTCCATCACGCCCCAGACCGCCTGGTTGGATTGGGTCATGAGGTTCTTGCCCACAAGCCCGGAGCTGTTGGCGAGCCCGTGGGGGAACCGGTCATTCGCCGAGAGCAGCAAGAGCCGGGGCGTTTCGATCGAGTAGCCCGCCACCACGACGTTGCGCGCCTTTTGGAAGCGCCATTGACCGTTGCGGAGGTAATGCACCCCGGTGGCGCGGCCGGCCTGGTTGGTCTCCACGCGCCCGGCCATGGCCAAGTCGCGGATCTCGGCGCCCGCCCGGATCGCGCGCGGAATCCAGGTGATCAGCACGCTCTGCTTGGCGTTGGTCGAGCAGCCGATCCGGCAGAAGCCGCGATAGACGCAAGGCGGCGACAGGCCGCGCGGGGCGGAAACCGTGGCGAGCGGGCACGGCGCCCATTTCGTGCCCATGGCCTCGGCGCCCTTGGCGAGCACCTGGGCGGCGGCGTTCAGCTCATGGGCGCGGTACGGATAGCGCGGGCGCGGCGGTCCCCAAGGGTAGTTGACCGGCCCGGCGATCTTCAGCGCCTGCTCGACCTCGTCGTAGTAGCGCCACATCTCGCGCCAATCGAGCGGCCAGTCCACGCCATAGCCGAACGTGCTCCGCGTCTTGAACCACTCGGGGCGGAAGCGCAGCGAGACCATTTGGAAATGCACCGTGCTGCCGCCCACGGATTTCCCGCTGTTGTTGCCGCCCATCTTGAGCGGATTCTCGCCATCGACGATGCGCTCGTCGGTCCAGTAAACCTTGGTCTGCTCGGTCTCGTCCGAGGCGAAATCCTCCAAGGGGCGCCAGAACGGGCCAGCATCGAAGGCGACGACCGAGAAGCCGTGCTCGGCGAGCTTGCAGGCGAGCGTCCCTCCGCCCGCGCCGGTGCCGACGATGGCGAAATCCACCTCCTCCGTCTCTGGGTATTCGCGCATCGGCATCCAGCCGCCGATCCGGTGCGGGTCCGGCGCGCGTCCACCGGTCGCGCGGGGCGAGTCCGACGGCTCGGCGGCGGCCGTGATGTGGCGGATGCTACCCGACACGCCGGTTCTCCCGCCGGGCCGCTCCTTCCTGGCCCGGCTTGGCTTCCACCGCTTCCCACGGATCGCGCCGGTCGAAGCCCATGCGCACATAGCCGCGCGGGGCGGCGGGGCCGCCATAGCCGATCTCGCTCCAGGCCGTCGGGTGGGCGTAGTAGCTGCTGGTGATGTCGGGGATGACGCGCTGCGAGAAGAACAGCTTGCTCGGCATATTTCCCCAGGCCGGCCCCGACAGCTCGCCCCGTTCCATCTCCTTCAGCAGCGCGTCCTGTCGCGCGACATCGAGTTCGTGGAATCGCGCGCCGCCGATTCGTCTCGCGTCCCGATCCAATGCGGCGAGCCCCCGCTTCCACGCCTCGCGCTGCGGTGGCAGCTTCGCGTTGCGGAAGCCGTCGCCACGATTGGCCAGCAGCTTGGCGTCCACGTAGGCGGGCAATGGCACCGGCGCGCGATCCTTGGGCTGGGGGATGATGCGGTCGCACACCGCGCTCAGTGTCTGCCACTCGGATTCGCTGAAGAAGCGCGGCTCGCGCGGAATGGCCAGCCTGGCGTCAACAACCCGCCGCGTCTGCTCGTTCCAGGAGGGCGTGTTCCGCTTGTCGAGCACGTCGTAGCCCGGATAGCGGTCGTTCGTCATTGGCGCGGACCCGATCAGATCTTCCGGCCGGGCAGGATGCTGCTCAGCGCCTCTTTCGCTGTGTTCAGCAGCACGCTGCCCTCCTCCGGGTCCGGGCTGAGCAAGGACGAGGCGAACTTTTTCGCCTGGTCCAACGTGATGTGCGGCGGAAGCGGCGGCACGTTTGGGTCGGTCTTGACCTCAAGCACGACCGGCACGGTCGAGGCCAGGGCCTCATCCCAAGCCGGGGCCACGCGCTCCGGATTGTCCACGTAGATGCCCCTGAGGCCGATCAGTTCCGCGAACTTATGGTAGGGCACGTTGGGGATCGACTGGGACGCCTCGAATTTCGGGTTGCCCTCCTGGACGCGCTGCTCCCACGTGACTTGGTTCAGATCCTCGTTGTTCCAGACGCAGACGATCCAGGTCGGGTTGGACCATTCGCGCCAGTACTTGGCGACGGTGATCAGCTCGGCCATGTTGTTCATCTGCATGGCGCCGTCGCCGACCAGCGCGATCACCGGCCGGTCGGGATGCGCGATCTTGGCGGCGATGGCGTACGGCACCGCCGCGCCCATCGACGCCAACCCGCCGGAGAGCGAGCACATCATCCCCCGCCGGATTCTGACATCGCGCGCGTACCAGTTGACGCAGGCGCCCGAATCGCTGGTGAGGATGCAACGCTCGGGCAGGCGCGGCGACAACTCCCAGGCGACGCGCTGCGGGTTGACCGGACTGGCCGAGTGCATGGCGCGCGATTCGAGCGTCCTCCACCATTTGCTGACGTCGTTCTCGATCTGCGTGCGCCAGGAGCGGTCGGTCTTTTGCTGGAGCATCGGCAGCAGGGCCTTCAACGTCAGCGCGCTGTCGCCGATGAGGTTGACCTCCATTGGATAGCGCAGGCTCAGCATCTCCGGCTCCAGGTCGATCTGCACGCCCCGCGCCTGGCCTTCCTTCGGAAGGAACTCCGAGTAGGGGAAGCCGGAGCCGACCATGAGCAGGGTGTCGCACCCGGTCATCAAATCCCAGCTCGGCTTCGTGCCGAGCAGGCCGAGGGAGCCAGTCACCCAGGGCAGATCGTCCGGCAGCGCGCCCTTGCCCAGCAGGGCCTTCGCCACGCCCGCTTGCAGCTTGTCGGCCACCGCGATCACCTCGTCGGTCGCGCCCAGCGCGCCCGCGCCGACCAGGATCGCGACTTTTCTGCCCGCGTTCAGCACCTCCGCCGCGGTGCGCAAGTCCGCCTCGAACGGCTCGACCTTTGGCTTCCTGTACCCGGCGCCGCTATGCGCCGTGCCGTGCTTGCGCGGCGGGTCCGTGTAGGGTTGCTCCTGCAAATCGTTCGGGAAGACGAGCGCGGTCACGCGGCGCCTCCCGATGGCGATGCGAATGGCGCGATCCATCAAATGGCGCACCTGCCCAGGGACCATGGCCTGGCGGACGAACGCGCTCGCCACGTCCTTGTACATGTCCTCGACATCGAGTTCCTGCTGGTACTGGGTGCCGATCGCGGTCGTGGCCTGCTGGCCGGTGATCGCCAGCACCGGCATGTGGTCGAGCCGGGCATCGTACAGCCCCGTGAGCATGTGCGAGGCGCCGGGGCCGGATGTCGCGACGCACACGCCGAGTTCGCCGGTGAACTTCGCGTACGCGGTCACCATGAACGCCGCCATTTCCTCGTGGCGCACCTGCACGAACTTGATCTTGTCGGTGCCGAAGCGGTCCAGCGCCCCGAGCAGGCCGTTGTTGCCATCGCCCGAGTAGCCGAAGACCGTGCGCACGCCCCATTGGTGGAGACGCTCCCAGAAGAAATCGCTGACTGTCCTGGCCATCGCTGGACCCTTCGCGGCGCCGGCTTCGGTATGTCCTCAACGAGCGAGAACGGGATGGGCTGAGCACGTTCGGCTCTCGGCCGATCACAAACGCGGGCTCGCGCCGGCAACGCCCGTCGCGGCTCCCGCGTTATGAAGGCGACGAGGCAGGAGTAGGGGCGATGCGCAGGGCAGTGATCGCGGCAGGGTGGCTGCTGGCCATGGCGGGCACGGCCTTGGCCCAGCAGGGCCAGGGGCAAGCCCAGGGACAGGGGAGTGGCGGGCCGCAGCCGGGGAAGCAGCAGGCGACCGGACTGTTCCCGCCCAACGAGCCAGCGCCAAGATACTCCACGAGCAGCAACAATGCGGACGCATCGTTGCAGGCGCCCGGAGGAACGTCATCGCCGAACGCCGGCAACACCGGGCTCACCGGCTCCGGCAGCCAGTCCTATGGCTGGTCCGGGCCAGCCTATGGCCCGCAAGCTGGCCGGAAATAGCGGCATTGAAGTAGGGCGCGGCGCATTCCGCCGGCGGCCGGCGGGCAGGATGGCCGTACTAGGCCACCTCCGCCTCAGCCTCGCGGCGGGCCTGGGCGGAGCGGACCAGGGACGCCTTCATTGTCACCAGCGCCTCGGTCATCGCCTGCAAGGTCGCGGCGTCCACCCCTTGCGCGAGGGTCTGGAGAATGTCGGCCCGTTCCCGGTCGATCTCGCGCAGCACCGGGAAAGCCGGCTCTCGGAGATGCAGGCGCCAGATCCGACGGTCGCGCGGGTCTGGCCGGCGCTCCACCATGCCGCGCGCCTCCAGCCGGTCGATCAGCCGGGCGACGGTGATTGGCTCAACCTCCAGCAGCTCGGCCAATTCCTTCTGCGACAAGCCTGGCTGGCGTTCGAGCCAAATCAGGATTGCCCACTGGGCGCGGGTCATGCCATGGCAGCGGGCGCGCTTGTCGGCGTCGAGACGCAGCAAGCGGGCCACGTCATGCAGCAAGAATAGAAGCTCATACTGGAAATTCGCCACGATGGGAGACCTTCAACCGTCCTGTGATTATAAGCTTACCTTATCATAGCATTTCCAGGGTTGATTCATGCGGGAAGCGCAGGGCGGATATTCAGGACAGGCCGTATGCTGCTGAATTACGTGCTCATCGGCCTTGGCGGCGCGCTGGGGAGCATGGCGCGGGCCTGGATGACGCTTCTGGTCGCTCGAGTCGCGGGCGCCACGTTCCCGTGGGGGACTGTCCTCATCAACGTCCTAGGATCCTTCGTGATCGGGTTCTTCGGAACCCTGACCGACGGTCTGGGCGGACGCTACGCCGCGAGTGCCGAGGCGCGCGCCTTCGTCATGATCGGGATATGCGGCGGCTTCACCACCTTTTCCTCGTTCAGCCTACAGACGCTGGAACTGCTGCGGCACGGCCGGATCGGGCCAGCCGCGGCGAATATCGGCCTCTCGGTCGCGGTGTGCCTCGCGGCGGTGGCGGCGGGGCATTACGGCGCGGCGGCGCTGGGCCGGCGATGAGCCGTGAGGGGAAAGCGGCGCGTATTCTTGTTGACCGCAGAACCAAGCCCAGCCAAACCCCACCGGACATTGTGGGACGCGAGCACGGATGAAGCTGCTTTTGACCGGTGGGTGCGGGTTTATCGGGTCGGCCGTCGTGCGCCATCTGATGCGCCGCACGAACCATGTCGTCGTCAACGTGGACAAGATGACCTACGCCGCCTCCGAGGAGGCGTTGGAGGAGGCGCGGCACCACCCGCGCCACATCCTGGTGCGCGCCGACATCGCCGAGGCCGACTCGATGCGGGAAGTATTCGCGGCCCATCGGCCGGACGCGGTGATGCACCTCGCCGCCGAGAGCCATGTTGACCGCTCCATCGACGGGCCGGGCGCCTTCATTCAGACGAATGTCGTTGGCACCTACGTGCTGCTGGAGGAGGCGCGGCGCTACTGGTCGGGGTTGCCGCGCGCGACCCGGAGCGCGTTCCGCTTCCATCACGTCTCCACCGACGAGGTGTTCGGTGCCCTTGAAGCCGGCGATCCGGCCTTCACCGAGGAGACGCGCTACGACCCGCGCAGCCCCTACGCGGCGTCCAAGGCCGCGTCGGACCATTTGGCGCGCGCGTGGTTCCACACCTATGGGCTGCCGGTGATCGTCAGCAATACAACCAACAATTACGGCCCCTGGCAGTTCCCCGAGAAGCTGATCCCGCTCGTGACGCTGAACGCGCTGGAGGGCAAGGAGCTGCCCGTCTATGGCGACGGCTCGAACCAGCGCGACTGGCTGTTCGTCGAGGACCACGCGGCGGCGCTGGTGCGGGTGATCGAGCAGGGCGCGCCTGGGGCGACCTACGCCATCGGCGCCCGCCAGCCGCGCAACAACCTGGACGTGGTGCGCGCGATCTGCGCCCATCTCGATCGCCGCCTGCCCGATCTGGCCGGCCCGCGGGCGCGTCTCATTCGCTTCGTGACCGACCGGCCGGGCCACGATTTCCGCTATGAGATTGATCCCGCGCGCACCGAGGCCGCGCTCGCCTGGCGCGCGCCGCATGATTTCGAGGCCGGGCTGGCGCGCACCATCGACTGGTACCTCGAGAATCGCGCCTGGTGGCAGGGGCTGCGCGGCCGCTACGCTGGGCAGCGGCTCGGCACCAAGACGGGGCTCGCCGCATGAAGGGCATCATCCTCGCCGGGGGTTCCGGCACAAGGCTGCACCCGGCGACGCTGGCGGCCTCGAAGCAGCTCCTGCCCGTCTATGACAAGCCGATGGTGTACTACCCGCTCTCCACGCTGATGCTGGCGGGAATTCGCGACATCCTGCTGATCTCAACGCCGCAGGATCTGCCGCAGTTCCGCCGCCTGCTGGGCGACGGTGGCCGGCTGGGCATCCGCATCGCCTATGCCGAGCAGCCGCGTCCGGAGGGGCTGGCGCAAGCCTTCCTGATCGGGCGGGACTGGATCGCGGGCGAGGCGTGCGCGCTCGCGCTCGGCGACAACCTGATCCATGCGGATCATCTCTCGACCTTGCTCCGACGGGCGGTGGGGCGGACAAGCGGGGCGACCGTGTTCGCCTACGAGGTGCGCGACCCGGAGCGGTACGGCGTCGTCACGTTCGACGCGACCGGCCGCGCCGTCGATATCGAGGAGAAACCTATCAACCCGCGCTCCGACTGGGCGGTGACGGGCCTCTATTTCTACGACGAGACCGTGACGGAACTGGCCGCCGCCATCCGCCCCTCGGCGCGCGGGGAGCTGGAGATCACCGACCTCAACCGCATCTACCTCAACGCGGGCAAGCTGCATGTCGAGCGCCTGTCGCGCGGCTGCGCCTGGCTGGACGCGGGCACGCCCGACAGCCTGCTGCAAGCGGCGACCTTCGTGCAGACCATCCAGGCCCGCACCGGGCTGTTGGTGGGCTGCCCGGAGGAGGTGGCGTTCCGCATGGGCTACATCGACGCCGCCGCGCTGCGGCGCGAGGCGGACGCCTTGGGCAAGACCGAGCTTGGCCGGGCGTTGCGCGACGTCGCGGACGGGAAGCACGGATGAACGTCGAGCGCCTGGCGATCCCGGAGGTCTTGCTGCTGACCCCGCCGCGCTTCGCGGACCAGCGCGGCTTCTTCTCCGAGACCTGGAGCCAGCGGCGCTACGCCGCGCTCGGCATCCCAGGGCCGTTCGTGCAGGACAACCACAGCCTGTCCGCGCGGCGCGGAACGGTGCGGGGACTGCACTGCCAAGTGGCGCCCAGCGTGCAGGGCAAGCTGGTGCGCTGCGTGCGCGGGGCGATCTGGGACGTGGCGGTGGACGTCCGTCGCGGCTCGCCCACCTATGGCCGGCACGCCGCTTCGGTGCTGAGCGCCGAGAACTGGGCGCAGCTTTGGATTCCCGGCGGCTTCCTGCACGGGTTCTGCACCTTGGAGCCGGAGACCGAGGTGATCTACAAGGTCACGGCGGATTATGACCGCACCGCCGAGCGCGGGGTGATCTGGAACGACCCCGACCTGGCGCTCCCCTGGCCCGTCGCGCCGGAAGCGGCACTGCTGTCGGACAAGGATTCGGAATTGCCGCGCCTGCGCGACTGCCCGGCCTGGTTCAGCGCATGACGATCCTGGTGACGGGCGGGGCGGGGCAGCTCGCCACGGCGCTGGCGGTGGCAGGCGATGAACGGGTGCGGCGCGTGGGGCGGCCGGAATTCGATTTCGACCGGCCCGAGAGCGTGGAGGCCGTCTTCCGCGCTGTCTCTCCCGCCCTGGTGGTCAATGCCGCCGCCTACACCGCCGTCGATGCCGCGGAGACGGACGCCGAGGCGGCGTTCCGGGCCAACCGCGACGGACCGGCGCTGCTGGCGCGGCTCTGCGCGGGGGCTGGGGCGCGGCTGATCCATGTCTCGACGGACTACGTGTTCGACGGGCTGAAGGGGGCGCCCTACGACGAGACCGACCCGACCGCGCCGCAAGGCGTGTATGGCGCGAGCAAGCTGGCGGGGGAGGAGGCGGTGCTGCGGGCGTGCCCGAGCGCGGTCGTGCTGCGGACCTCGTGGGTCTATTCGCCCACCGGCAAGAACTTCGTCCGCACCATGCTGGCGGCGGCGCGGCGCACCAACCGGCTGCGCGTCGTGGCCGATCAGCGGGGCTGCCCGACCACCGCCGCCGATCTCGCGGATGCCATCCTGGCCATTGCGGAACACCTCGATGACCAGGCGGGCGTGTTCCATGCCGCCGGGACCGGCTGGACGACCTGGCACGGCCTCGCACGGGCAACCTTCGAGGAGGCGGCCCGGCACGGCCTGACCCCGCCCGAGGTGGAGGCCATCACCACCGCCGATTGGCCCACGCCGGCCCGTCGGCCACCGGACTCGCGGCTGGATTGCGGCAAGCTGGCGGCCACGTTCGGCGTGCGCCTGCCGCACTGGCGCGATAGCCTCGGTGCGACGGTGGATGCGATCTTCGTGGCTGAGCGGGCCTCCGCTTAGTCGATCCCGCCTTCCGTTCGCGATAGGTATGGCCTAGTTCGTGCCCATGACGCTCGCCACGACTCCGCCAGTGCGCGTGCTGTCCGGGTCTGACGTGCAAGCCCGGTCAGCCTACGACGTTGATTTCCATGCTTGGACGAAGGAACAAGCCGCGCTGCTAAGGGCCGGTCGGCTGTCCGACGCGGACCTGGAGAATATCGCCGAGGAGATCGAGGCTTTGGGAAGAGCCGAGAAGCGCAGCTTGGCGAGCCATGTCCGGACCGTAGTTGAGCACCTGATGAAGCTGCAAGCCTCCCCAGCTACCGAGCCACGCGCTGGATGGCACGAAACCGTTCGTCGGATGCGCGACGACATCGAGGACGTGCTGGGTGACAGCCCGAGTCTGAGGCGGGAGCTGGCCGGCATAATCGCCCGTGAGACCGAACGGGCGCGGCGATTGGCTGGGCAAGCACTTGCGGAACGCGGCGAGCCGGTGGATGTCCTTTCTAACCTGACCTATGACGAGGGCCAGGTGCTCGGTCCCTGGATGCCAGACTAAACCGGCAAGCGCCGCGCGCCTCCCTAGCTAGTCCCCAAAGACAGCCCTATCTCGGCGAGCCATGGACGCGATTCGGGTGGAAGGGCTGACCAAGCGCTACGGCGACGTGCTCGCTATGGACGCGATCGGATTTCCGCGTGCCTCCCGGCGAGACGGTCGGGCTGCTGGGCGGCAACGGGGCGGGGAAGACGACCACCATCGCCACGCTGCTCGGGCTGCTGATCCCACCTCCGGACGGATTACGATGACCTCCAGCCACGCGGCGGCCCCCTCGTTGGTGAGCCGCCCAGCCTTCGAGCTAGCCGGCCTGCGTCGCCGTGGAGAGCGGGTGCTCTAGGAAGAACCGCAGCATCTCCTGAGTCGCATCGGGCCCGCAGGGATCGGTGTAGGAACCTGCGGGACTGCCGCCGAACCAAGCGTGGCCGGCGCCGTGGACCACCCATTGCTCGACCACCGTCCGCCCGTCCGCACCGACGTGCAGCGTGCGGCTGTAGGCATGGCCGCCGGGGATTTGGCCCTCCTGCATGTGCCGCCGAAGCGTCGCCGCCCGCGCCGACTGCGTGACGACCTCGTCCCCGTTGCGCGGATTGACCGTGCTGTCCCGGTCGCCGTGGAATACGATGGCTGGGACAACGCGCCGCCGCGCCTCGGATCTCGAGGCGCCGCCCCTTCGATGCATGGTGCTGCCGCTGCCTTGCCGCATCGCTGCCGTTGCCGAGGGCACGTCGCGTGCCGCCCCGCATGCCAGGCCCGAATGCACGCCGATCGCGGCGTAGAGGTCGGGATACGTCTCGCCCATGACCGCAGCCGCGGCGCCTCCCGCCGACAGGCCGGCGACGTAAACGCGTTGCGGGTCCACCGCGTAGTCGCGCATGACCTGGCGGGTGATGCCTGCGATCAACGACGGCTCGCCCCCCTCCCGCTGCTGGTCCGCCTCGCTGAACCAGTTCCAGCATTTCTGCGGGTTCGCCGCGGCGATCTGCCCGGGGTAGACGACCAAGCAGGTATGTTCCTCAGCGGCAGTGTTCATGCGCGTGCCAGCGGCGAAGTCGTCGGGCGACTGGGTGCAGCCGTGCAGCATGACGATCAGCGGAACGGGCTGTCCGTGGTAGCCGCTCGGCACGTAGAGCTTGTAAGGGCGGCTTCCGGCCGGGTTGCTGAACGAGGCCGCCAGGAACCGCGCCCCCTCAGGCACGGCAACCGGTGTGGCGGTCGGCGACCGATGAGCCGGTCCACCCGGCAATTGGAACCCACCGTGGCTGGCCTGGTCGAGGAAGCTGCGCAGCGCCTCGGGCATAGGTGGCGATGTCGGCCTTCCCGAACTGCCTAAGGGCCGCTGGCCAACGCCGGTGCCGAATGCCGGCCCGGATTGCGGTGCGGGCTTGGTCCCGACCGCTTCTGCCGGCTCGGCGACTCCGTCGATGGTCGGGGGCTCGCGCCGGGGCTGTGGGTTCGTGCTGGCTGGCGCCAGTTGGCCGCTGAGCATGCGTTGCAGGGCTGCGGTGGCCTCGGTGAGCCGGCCGGCATTGGTGAGGCGGGTCGCCTCGAGCAGCTCTGAGGAGAGGATGTTCTTCATGGTCATGGCTTTCTGTGCTGGGAACCCGGTCAGGCGTCCCCGTTCGGAACCGGGATCGGCTTCCGTCGTCAGTGGATCGAGGTGGTTCCGACGGTCTCGGCGATCGGGCTCGAGAGCGTCAGGTCAATGTGCGGACGGCGGCGGTCAGCGCATTCGGTCGGCGAGGGCGGCCCGGACTTCGGGGCTTGCGTGTAGTGCGCCGAGCACCGTGACCGAGGCGATGCTGGCGCGGGCCAGCTCCGGCGTGACGTCCGGGGCGATCCTAGCTAGCCCCAGCACATTGATCTGTAGGGTGTCCCCAGCGTCTCGCACGGCCTCGAGTTCGGCGCGACTATAATGCCGGAGACCAAGATCGAGTGTTTTCCGCGCGACCGATTGCCGGACCACGTCGGCGTGCCGTTCAAGCTGGTTACGGATCGCAGTGCGGATGAAGTCCGTCCGGTTGGAGTAGAATCCCTCCTTCACCATCAGGTCGATGTGGCCGAGATCGACGTAGCCGAGATTGATGGTGATCTTCTCACTGTCGATGACCTTGCGCCTTAGCTCCTGCACGGTGCTGGCCATTGTATACCATCCAGATGGATGGATAAATGGAGCTTGGATACGGTCGTTCAAGGCTCGATTCGTAGAGGCGCGGCCGAGGCAAGGGGGCAGAAAGTCTAATCAGGGCCGGAGAAGCTCGCGCGGCCATGGGAACAAATCCAGAGTTCACTCGGCCAACCCGGTTCATCTTGGGAGGTGTCAGGCTCGCCGCCCCTGGCCAGACGGTGCGGACAACCCTATCTCGGCGGGCCATGTACGCGATCGAGGTGGAGCGGCTGACCAAGCGTTACGGTGACGTGCTCGCCGTGGACGCGATCAATTTCGGCGTGCCGCCGGGGGAGACAGTCGGGCTGCTGGGCGGCAACGGGGCGGGAAAGACGACCACCATCGCCATGCTGCTCGGGCTGCTGATCCCGACCGCCGGGCGGATCGCGGTGCTGGGGCACGACATGGCGACCGACCGCTTCGCCGCGCTGGCCCGGATGAACTTCTCCTCGCCCTACGTCTCGCTGCCGCACCGGCTGACCGTGGCGGAGAACCTGCGCGTCTATGGCCATCTCTACGGCGTGCGCCACCTGGAGCGGCGCATCGGGGAGCTGGCCGATGAACTGGACATGGCGAGCTTCCTGCACCGGCCCGCCGGACAGATCTCGGCGGGGCAGAAAACCCGCGTGTCGCTCGCCAAGGCGCTGATCAACCGCCCCGAGGTGCTGCTGCTCGACGAGCCGACGGCGAGCCTCGATCCCGACACCGGGGACTGGGTGCGCACCTGGCTCGAACGCTACCGGGACGAGACGGGCTGCACCATCCTGCTCGCCTCGCACAACATGGCCGAGGTGGAGCGGCTCTGCTCCGAGGTGCTGATGCTGAAGCAAGGGCGCATCGTCGATCGCGGCAGCCCGGCCGCCTTGCTCGACCGGTACGGGCGGGAGGATCTGGAGGAGGTCTTCCTCGATATCGCCCGTGACCGCCGCATCGCGCGGGCGGAGGCGCCGGCGTGAGGCCGTCCCCGGTCCGGCGCATCTGGGCGATGATGTACCGGCACCTCGCGCTCTACCGGCGCTCCTGGCCCCGGCTGCTGGAGCTGGCGTACTGGCCGGTCCTGCAAATGCTGATCTGGGGCTTCACGGCGAGCTTCGTAGCCGCGCGCATGGGCGCGGGGGCTGGTACGATGGCCGCCGCCACGCTGCTCGGGGGCGTGCTGCTGTGGGAGGTGGCGCTGCGCAGCCAGATGGGCGTGGCGATCAGCTTCATGGAGGAAGTGTGGTCGCGCAACCTGGGCCACATCTTCGTCTCCCCGCTCCGTCCGTGGGAATTGGTGGCGGCGCTGCTCGGCATGTCGGTCATCCGGATGCTGGGGGGCGTGCTGCCGGCGATCGGCATTGCCTACCTGCTCTACGCCTTCAACCTGTTCGCGCTGGGGCCGGTCCTGGTCCTGTTCTTCGCCAACCTGATGGTGATGGGCTGGTGGGTGGCGCTGGGTGTGGTGTCGCTGATCCTGCGCCACGGGGCGGGCGCGGAGGCGCTGGCCTGGTCGGTGCTGTTCGCGCTGACGCCCTTCGCCGCGGTGTTCTACCCCGTCGCGGTGCTGCCGCATGTGATGCAGGCGATCGCGTTCGTGGTGCCCGCCTCGCACGTGTTCGAGGGGATGCGCGCCGCGTTGCTGCACGGCGTGGTGCGTTGGGACCAGTTGATCGCCGCCATCGTCCTGAACGCGGCGTGGATGGCCGCCGCGGGCGTGCTGTTCGCCCGCCAGCTCCGCCAGGCCCGGCTGCGCGGCGCCCTGTTGAACATGGGCGAGTGATCTGCGGTATTCTCCGCCAGGAGGTTGGGTCATGTCGGAAGGCGCGATCGAGAGGATGGGGGCGGACGAGTTCCTGGAGTGGCATCTGGCGCAGGAGCAGCGGTACGAACTTGTCGATGGCGTGCCGTTCGCGATGGCCGGGGCGAAGCGGCGACACGACCGGGTCGTTGTGAATGCTATTGCCGCTCTAGCAAGCCAGCTCGGTGCCGGACCATGTCAGCCATTCACCAATGACACCGCAGTGCGAATCCCCAACGGGAATATCCGCTACCCCGACGCGGGTATTGACTGCGGCATCTTCAACGATGGCGCGACCTGGGCGGACGCGCCGACCCTTGTCATCGAGGTCTTGTCGGAGAGCACCCGTGCCTTTGATCTTACCCGCAAGCTGGAAGAGTACAAGACCGTTCCGAGCCTGAACCACATCATCTTTGTCGGCCTGGATGCCCCGGAGATCGTGCATTGGCGCCGCGAGCCCGCCCGCTCCTGGGAGTCCGAGGTGATCGAAGGACTCGAAGCGGTGGTCGCGATGGACGATCTCGGCCTTCGGATTCCATTGGCGGCCCTGTACGCGGGCTTGGAGTTCCAGCAACGCTTCCGGCTGGTTCGCTGCGAGTGAGCGTCACCTCCTTTTGGCTGATCCGCCATGCGATCGTTGAAGAGAACGCGCGCGCGTACCTCTATGGCACGCTGGATGTCGAGCTGTGCCCGGCCAGCCTCATCAAGCAGGCGCCCATGTACCGGGCGTTGGCCGGGCGCCTGCCGCGTCCGGCGCGCTGGATCGTCACGCCCCTCTCGCGCACGCGGCGCACCGCCGAGGCGATCTTCGCCGCTGGATACCCGGAAACGCCGCTCGCCGTTGAGCCGGAGCTGACCGAGCAATCCCTGGGCGAGTGGCATGGCTTGCCCCATGCCGAACTGCCGGCGCGTCTGACGCGGCCCGCCCACGCCTTTTGGCCGCTCGCGGGCCACGAGCGCCCGCCGGGCGGGGAATCGATCGCCGACGTGATCGCGCGCGCCGGTGCGGCGATCGAGCGCCTGGCGCGTGGGCACGATGGCGCAGACCTTGTGGCCGTGAGCCATGGCGGCGCGATTCGCGCCATGATCGCGCACGCGCTGGGCATCGGGCCGGACAACGCGCTGCATCTGGTGATCCAGAATCTCTCGCTGAGTCGGCTGGAGCGGCATCGATCGGGCTGGCGGGTCGTGTGCGTGAACGAGCTGCCGGGATATTGAAGCATTTGCTCGCCGACTCGGCCGCGCGTGCTAGAGGCCGCCTGGGGAGACCTATCCATGAGACGCATTCTTCTCGCCGCCGTCCTGCTTCTGGTCCCGATGCTCGCTCGCGCGCAGACCGATGAGCAATCGCTGGTGGACCGCTCCACCATCACCGTCCAGGAGATGATGACGCAGCACATCTCCCAGACCCCGCGCATGATGCTGTCGCGGTCGCGCGCGGTGCTGATCTGCCCGCGCATCTTCAAGGCGGGGTTCTTCGTGGCGGGCTCGGGCGGGAATTGCGTGCTGCTGGCCCGCGCCGGCAACGGCACCTGGTCCTACCCCGCGTTCTTCACCATGGGCAGCGCCAGCTTCGGCTTCCAGATCGGGCTGCAAGACAGCGCGCTGATCCTGACCGTGCTGACCAATCGTGGGCTGGAAGCGCTGCTGAACAGCCATTTCAAGCTGGGCGGCGACGTTTCGCTGGCCATCGCGACGATCGGCGGCGGCGTGCAAGGCGCGCTGACGACGGGCCTCACCGCCGACATCGTGGCGTTCCAATCCTCGCGCGGCGCCTTCGCCGGCATTTCGGTCGAGGGCAGCGTGCTCAATGCCAATATCGGCATGAACCGGGCCTATTACGGCCAGCCGCTCGACACCCGCCAAATCGTCATCGCGATGCAAGGCGCCAATCCGGGGGCGGACCCGCTGCGCGGCGTCCTGACGCGGCTGGGCGCGCCAGTCATGCCGGGATACCCGACCCAGCCGGGCCACGCCCAAGGCTCGCCAGGATACGCCCCGTCCTATCCGCCGGCCGGCGGCGGTTCGCCGCCGACGACCGGGTACCAAGGGCAATTCGAGAGCCGTGGCGTCCAGCAGCAGAGCCTGCCGCCGCCCAGCTAGCCGAGGCGCGCGGCGGGCGGGTTTCCGGCGCGGCGCGATCTGGTCTACACCGGTCGCATGGTGGAGGATCGCCCGTTCTGGAAGGCCAAGCAGCTCGAGGAGATGACCCCCGAAGAGTGGGAGTCGCTCTGCGACGGCTGTGGGCGCTGCTGCCTGCACAAGCTGCGCGGCGAGGATGACGGCGCGCTGTCGTTCACCAACGTCGCCTGTCATCTGCTCGATCTCGACACGTGCCGGTGCAAGGACTACGCGCGCCGGCATCGCCGCGTGCCGGATTGCGTGCGCCTGACGCCGGCGACGGTGCGGGAGGTGGATTGGCTGCCGCCCTCCTGCGCGTATCGGCGGCTGGCCGAGGGCAAGGATCTTGCCTGGTGGCACCCGCTCGTCTCCGGCGATCCGCGCACGGTCCACGACGCGGGCATTTCGGTGCGCGGGCGAGCCGTGTCGGAGCGGCGGGCGGGGCCGTTCGAGCACCACATCGCCGATTGGCCCGGCCGGATGCCGCGCGCGCGGCGGGCCAAGGAGAAGAACGCATGGTGAGCAATGCCCTGTTCGGCGGCGTGAATGCCGCCGTGCTGACGCCGATGAACGCCGATTTGTCGGTCGATCTCGAACGCATGGCGGCGCATTGCCGCTGGTTGCTGGCCAACGGGTGCAACGGATTGGGTATCCTGGGAACCACCGGGGAGGCGAACAGCCTCGGCATCGACGAGCGGATCGCGGTGATGGAGGGGCTGGTCGCGCGCGGCATTCCGGCAAACAGGTTGATGCCTGGCACCGGAACGACGGCGCTGACCGACACCGTGCTGCTCACGCGCCGCGCCGCCGCGCTTGGCTGTCCGGGTGCGTTGCTGCTGCCGCCGTTCTATTACAAGAACCCATCGGATGACGGGCTGTTCGCCTATTTCAGCGAGGTGGTGCAGCGCACGGGTGGCGGCATCAAAATCTATCTCTACCACTTTCCGCAGCAGGCGGTGGTCGGGTTCGGGTTGGATCTGGTCGGCCGGCTGCTCGCGGCATTCCCTGGCGTGGTGAAAGGGATCAAGGATAGCAGTGGCGATTTCGCCAACGGCAGGGCTTATGCCGAGGCATTCGCCAAGGAGGGGTTCGAGGTGTACGCGGGCGACGACAGCCTGTTGCGCCAGATGCTCGCCGTTGGCGGTGCGGGATGCATCACCGCCGCCTCCAACGTGACGTGCGCCGTTGGCGCGCGTGTCTACGCGGAGCCCGACAGCGCGGCGGGCGAGGCGGCGCAGCGTGTCCTCTCGGCCACGCGCAAGGCGGTGACATCGGTGCCGCTGATCCCTGGATTGAAGGCGCTGGTTGCGCGCAACACCGGCGATCCGGGCTGGGCGACGATACGGCCGCCACACCTGAAGCTGACCCCCGCGCAGGAAGCGGTGCTGTTCGCGGCGTTCGACGCCAGCGGGATCACGCTGGCGAAGGCGGCGTGAGTCCAATATTTCGGAATTGTTATATCTTCGGACTTGATCCCTCGAACCCTGATGTCTAGCTTAGTTCACGGTTAGCTAGGCGGGGAGTGCGATGAAAACCGTCAACGTCCACGAGGCGAAGACGACGCTTTCGCAGCTTCTTTCGGCGGTGGAGGGAGGCGAGGAGGTCGTTATTGCTCGGAATGGAACACCGGTCGCGAAGCTGGTTCCTGTCGTGGAGAGAGTGAAGCGCGAGCCGGGCATGTGGCGGAAGTTTCCAGGATGGGAGGATTTCAAGTACGACCCAAGCATCCTTGCGCCCATGACCGACGCTGAAATGGAAGAGGAAGGGTGGCCGTGAGGTATCTCGCGGACGCCTGCGCCCTGCTCGCTTTCTTCGGCGCGGGCGATAGCCCGATGACGCGGACGGGCGTTTCAATCATGCAGGGTGAGGTGTGGGTCTCGCCAGTGACGGTATGGGAACTGACGCGGAAGGCGAGCATCGGCAAGCTGCCGAAGCTGCCAGCCCCGACCGGTAGCTTCGCGGGATACCTCGCGCAGCTTGGGTTTCGATTCCAAGGTCTGAGTTGGGAGGACGCCGAGCGCGCGAATCAGCTTCCAGCCCATCACAAGGATCCGATGGACCGAATGCTCATCGCCACCGCGCTGGGTAGCGACATGACCGTGATAACCGACGATTCCTGGTTCGCCATCTATGGGGTCAGGACGATCTGGTGATCGAATCGCCTTGCCGGCTTGGTGAACGCCATTAATCATTGACGAATCGGATTGCCTATCCATTTGTTGATGGCAATGGAGCTATCGCACGCCGAGACGATCGCGCTGCCAGGCGGACCCGCGCGCGTCGCGTGGCGCCGCAGCCAGCGCGCGCGGCAGGTGAGTCTGCGGATTGATCCTTGCATCGGCGCCGTCGTCGTCACCTTGCCGATGCGCGCCGCGCGGGGCGCGGGTGTGGCGCTGTTGATGAATCACGCGGATTGGGTCGCGGAGCGGCTCGCGCGCCTACCCGAGACTGTGCCGTTCGTTGACGGTGCGCTGGTGCCAATTAATGGGACGCCGCATCGCATCCGCCACATGCCCCGCGCGCGCGGCGGCGCGTGGATCGAGGATGGCGAGTTGCGGGTGAGCGGCGCACCGGAGTTCCTGCGTCGCCGCGTGCTGGACTTCCTGCGCCGCGAAGCGCGCCGGCGCCTGGCCGCGCTGGTCGCGGCGAAGGTGGCGCGCATTGACGCCGCGCCGCGCCGGATTTCGGTCAAGGACACGCGCACGCGGTGGGGAAGCTGCGCGTCGGACGGCTCGCTTGCGTTCTCATGGCGACTGGTGATGGCACCTGACTTCGTGCAGGACTACGTTGCCGCGCATGAGGTGGCGCATTTGCGCCATATGAACCATGGCAAGCGATTCTGGACGCTGGTGGCGCGGCTCACGCCGCATAGCGTCGAGGCGATCGCTTGGCTGCGCAGCGACGGTTCACGGTTGCTTCGGATCGGCTGAGAGCGCTCGCCACACCGTCTCCGGCGTGGCCGGCATGTCGAGGTGCGCGGCGCCGAGCGCGTCCAGGATCGCGTGCATCACGGCCTGGGGCGCGGCGATCGCGCCGGCCTGGCCCGAGCCTTTCACCCCGAGCGGGTTCGCGTTGGTCGGCGTGCCGGGCAGCGAGACGTCGAGATCCGGCAGATCGGCGGCGCGTGGGATCGCGTAATCCATGAAGGTGCCGCTGAGGAGCTGGCCGCTCGCCGGGTCGTAGGCGCAGCGTTCCAGCAACGCCTGGCCGATGCCTTGCGCGACGCCGCCCCGCACCTGTCCGGCGGTGAGCATCGGGTTGATGAGGCGGCCGAAATCGTCGATCGCGCAATAGCGTTCCAGCGTGACCGCGCCCGTCTCCGGATCGACCTCGACCTCGGCGACGTGGCAGCCGTTGGGGAAGGTGAACGCGGCATCGGCGACATCGGCACGCGAGTCGAGACTTGACTCGAAATCAGCGGCGGCGCGCGCGACATCCAGGAGAGCGATGCCGCGTCCGTCGTTGGTGTTGAACCGCCCGGCATCGAAGGCGACTGACTCCGGTGTCGCCTGAAGCAGACGCGCGGCAATAACGCGGCCTTTTTCGAGCACTGCCTCCACCGCCCGCGCCAGCGCCGCCCCGCCCATGTGCATCGAGCGTGCGCCGCCATGCCCGCCCCCGGTCGCGACAACCTTCGTATCGGCCTGGACGTAGCGGAACGCGGAGACAGGCAGGCCCAGCAGGTCGGAGGCGATCTGCCTGTAGCTCGTCTCGTGGCCCTGGCCGTTCGATTGGGTGCCGACGAGCAGCGTGACGGTGCCATCGGGTCCGAAGCGGATCT
>DATFDN010000571.1:0-5779 GCA_035252035.1 Acetobacteraceae bacterium
TGGCGATGGGCGGCGCGACCCCGCGGACCAGGGCCGCGCCGCAGAGGCGCGGCTCGCTGAGGCGGTCGGGCTCGCCCAGTCCATCGGTCTCTCGGTCGCGCACGCCGCGATCCTGCCGCTGCGCGCGCGCCGGCCCTCGACCTTGCTGGGCGAGGGCCAGGTGGAGGCGCAGAAGGCCGCCCTGGCGGGGCAGGACGTGACGGTCGCCATCCTGGACGCCGCGCTCTCGCCGGTGCAGCAGCGCAACCTGGAGCGGGCCTGGGGCTGCAAGGTGATCGACCGCACCGGCCTGATCCTCGACATCTTCGGGGAGCGGGCGGCGACGCGGGAAGGCGCGCTGCAAGTGGAGCTCGCGCACCTGGACTACCAGCGCTCGCGCCTGGTGCGCTCCTGGACCCACTTGGAGCGCCAGCGCGGCGGCTTCGGCTTCCTGGGCGGCCCCGGTGAGACGCAGATCGAGGCCGACCGGCGCCTGATCGGGGAGCGCATCGTCAAGCTGCGCAAGGAGCTGGAGCAGGTGCGCCGCACGCGCGGGCTGCACCGCTCGGCGCGCAGGCGCGTGCCGTTTCCGGTGGTCGCGCTGGTCGGCTACACCAACGCCGGCAAATCGACGCTGTTCAACGCGCTGACCGGCGCCTCGGTCGATGCCCGCGACAAGCTCTTCGCCACGCTCGATCCGACCATGCGCGGGCTGCGCCTGCCGTCGGGGCGGCGGGCGATCCTGTCCGACACGGTCGGCTTCGTGAGCGAGCTGCCGCACGAGCTGGTGGAGGCGTTCCGCGCCACCTTGGAGGAGGTGGCGGAGGCCGACGTGATCCTGCACGTGCGCGACGCCGCCCACCCCGACAGCGCCGCGCAGCAGGCGGACGTGGTCGCGGTGCTGGACGGCATGGCGCGCGACGGCACGTTGGACGCGGGCTGGCGCGAGCGGATGGTCGTGGCGCTGAACAAGGCCGACCTGCTCGGCGGGGTGGGCCATGTCGAGGCGCGGGGCGATGTCGTCGCCGTCTCGGCCCTGACGGGGGAGGGCTTGCCCGCGTTGCTCGCGGCGATCGACGCGCGGATCGCGCGCGGGATGGAGACCGCCGCCTACGACATCCCGGCCGGGGACGGCGCGCGCCTGGCCTGGCTTTATCAACACGGCGAGGTGGTGGACCGGCGCGACGGGGCGGACGGGGTCCATGTCACCGTCCGCCTGCTGCCGGCCGACCGCGCGCGGTTCGAACGCGCCCCATGACACTCGGCGCGCGCGACGCGACCGCGCTGGCGGAGATTTTGCGGGAGGCGGCCGGAGCCGAGATCCTGCCGCGCTTCCGCCGGCTCGGTGTGGGCGGAGTGCGCGCGAAGTCCGGGCCGCAGGATCTGGTGACGGATGCCGACGAGGCCGCCGAGCGGCGCATCGCCGCGGCGCTCCGGGCTTTGTTCCCAGGCGCGCTGGTCGTGGGCGAGGAGGCGGCGGGGAGGGACGCGTCCCTGCTCGATCGCCTGGTCGAGGCCGAGCGCGCCATCGTCCTCGATCCGCTGGACGGCACGTTCAACTTCGCCCATGGCGTGCCGCTCTTCGGGGTGATGGCGGCGGTGCTGGCGCGGGGAGAGGTCGCGCTCGCCGCGATCCACGACCCGCTTGGCGACGACACGGCGCTGGCCTTGCGCGGGGAGGGGGCCTGGATCGAGCGCGCCGACGGCACGCGCGCCGATTTGCGCGTGCGCCCGGCCGAGGCGCCGTCGCGGATGGGCGGCGTCGCCTCGTGGCAGTTCCTGCCCGAGCCGCTCAAGTCGCGCGTCCTCGGCCGCCTGCCGCGCCTGGCCGCGACCTGGAGCTATCGCTGCGCTGCGCACGAGTACCGGCTGGCCGCGTCGGGCGGGTGCCATTTCCTGCTCTACCATCGCCTGCTGCCCTGGGACCACGCGCCTGGATGGCTGCTGCACCGCGAGGCGGGGGGGTTCGCCGCGCATTTCGACGGCGCCGAGTACCGGCCCCGGCAGGTCGGCGGCGGCTTGCTCTGCGCGCCGGACCGGGCGAGCTGGGAAGCGCTGCGGGCGACGTTGCTGGAAGTGTGACTCCCGAGTGCCGGCGCTCCAGCCTCAAGGCATTGTGCCTTCCAATCCGTTGTATCCGGGCCTGGAATGTGGCATTCGTCTCATATGTTAAACGAGCTGGACCGGCATCGATCCCGACCGGAACGGAGGGCTTGAGTGGTTGAAGTGGCCGTGATCGGAGCGGGACCATACGGGCTTTCCGTTGCCGCTCATTTGCGTGGGTTGCGCGTCCCGGTGCGGGTGTTCGGCAAGCCGATGTCGTTCTGGCAAGACCACACCCCGAAGGGCTTGACGCTCAAATCGGATGCTTTCGCGAGCAATCTGTCGGCGCCCGGCGATGCCTTCCCGCTTGAGCGCTTCTACCGCGAAACCGGCCGGGCCGACTATTCGCCGCTCGGCTTGCGTGTGCCCGCCGAGGTGCTGACCGCGTACGGGCGCGAATTCCAGCGCCGCTACGTGGGCGAGGTGAACGAGGCGCAGGTCGTCAAGCTGGCCAGGAGCGGCGGCGGGTTCACCCTCCTCCTGGAAACCGGCGAGGAGGTCGCGGCGCGCAAGGTGATCGTGGCGGCGGGACTGCTGGCGTTGCGCCATATCCCCGACAGCTTCTCCGCCCTGCCGGCGTCGATGCTGTCGCATAGCGCGGACCATCACGATCTCTCCCGCTTCCGCGGACGCCGGGTGATCGTTGTCGGCGCCGGCCAGTCCGCGTGCGAGACCGCCGCCCTGCTCAACGAGCAAGGCGCCGAGGTGTGCTTGCTCACGCGGCGGAAGCTCATCTGGTTCGATCCCGCGCAGGAGGACAAGCTGGACGCGCGCCGCAGCCTGTGGCGGCGCGTGCGGCGCCCCAATTTCGGGCTCGGGCCAGGGTGGCGGACATGGTTCTGGTCCGAGATGCCGCAATGGTTCGCCCATCTGCCGCGGGAGATGCGTCACGAAAAGGCCTACACGCTGTTCGGTCCCGCCGGGTCGGGCTGGATCAAGCACCGTGTGGATGGAGTGGTGCCGGTCCACACGGGCGCGCTCCGTGAGGTCGCGGCGCGCGGTGACGAGGTGCGCATCTCGGTGGACACGGCGGAGGGGTCCGTCAGCCTCGCGGCGGACCACGTCATCGCGGCGACCGGCTACTGCGCCGATTTTCGCCGGTTCTCGTTCCTCGACACGGTGGCGCGGGAGATCCAGTCGGTGGGTGGTATCCCGGTGCTCAACCACGCGTTCGAATCGTCGGTGCCGGGCCTCCATTTCCTAGGATATCTCAGCGCGCCCACCTTCGGTCCGTCCATGCGGTTCATTTACGGCACGCGGTTCGCCGCACGCCGGGTGTCGCGGCACTTGTCGTACCTGGGCGAAGGCAAGAAGCGCGCGGGACAATTCCCCGTCCCGCGGGCGGTGCGCGCGGGTGCCGCGACGTAGGGCCACTTGCGCACGCTCCACCTCTCCCGTTCGCGGGAGAGGTGGAGCGGTGATTCGCGGATCTCTGTGCTGAACCCGCTTTGAACACCTACATCTGCGCGTATCCGGAGCCAGGCGTGTCCACGCCGCGCCCGTGTGGATTCTCGATCAGCTTGTACTCGCTGAGGATCTGCTGGCTGTAGGTGACGCGGCCGTTCACCGTCTCGGCCGGCTCGCTCGCCAGCAACAGCGCGGCGCGGGCCATGTAGGATGGTGGCTCGCTCCTGGGGTCGTCCATGCCGGAGACCAGCTTGAAATGCACCGTGCCCGGCGTCGGCACCACGCGGGACGGGGAGAGGGCGGTGACGCTGATGCCGCGGTACTGCGCGACCTCCTGCGCAAGGCCCTGCGTGAAGCGTTCCAGCGCCGCCTTGGTCGCGCCGTACATGGTGCCGCCACTGGCCGTCCGATCGGCATAGGGGCCGCGCCCGGGGCCGATCGCCGCGCCGGAGCTGATGTTGACGATCGCGCCGCGCCGGCGCGGGATCATGTCCTTCAGAACCTCCTTCGACAGCATGAACGGGCCATGCACGTTCACCGCGAAGCAGCGCACCCAGCGATTGGTCGGATAGTCGGCGATCGGGACGTAGTAGTTCAGCGCCGCGTTGTTCACCAGGATGTCGATGGGACCGTACGCGGCGCGGGCGGTCGCGATGAGGTGAAGGCAGGATGGTTCGCTTGAGACATCGGTGGGCACGGCCATCGCGTGGCCGCCGGCGGCGCGGACGCGCTCCACCGTGCGCGCGAGCGAGCCTTCGAGCATCTTGTGCCCGCCCTCGTTGAGGGTGCGCGCGGCGCAGACGACGCGCGCGCCCTCCTCCGCGAACAGCTCGGCGATCGCCTGACCGATGCCGCGGCTGGCGCCGGTGACGACGGCGACCTTGCCGTCCAGCTTGCCCATCTCACTCCCCCTTGAAGTCAGGCAGGCGACGGTCGGACATGGCGCGGACGCCTTCCGTGTAGTCCCCGGTCCGGCGCAGCCAGGCTTGCTCCTGGTACTCGCGCTCGGTCGCCGCCTGCACCGCCTCGGCGAGGCCCCGGCGCAGCGTCTCGCGGGTGGAGACGATAGCGAGCGGGGCGGATTGGGCGATCTCCAGGGCGAGGGCGTGCGCCGCCTCGCGCAGTCCGGCTTGGGGCACGAGTTGATCGACCAGCCCCATTGCCTTGGCGTCCTCGCCCGTGAAGCGGCGGCCGGTATAGAGCATCAGCGCGGCGTGCTGGACGCCGATGAGGCGGGGCAGGGTCGCGGTCAGCCCGAAGCCGGGATGGAAGCCGAGCCGGGTGAAATTGGCGGAAAACCGCGCCTCTGGGCAGGAGACGCGGAAATCCGCCATCACCGCGAGACCGAGCCCGGCGCCGACGGCGGCACCCTGCACGGCGGCGACAATCGGCTTTCGGGTGCGCCAGAGCCGGATCGCCTCCTTGTAGAGGTGGCGCCCCCCGACCTCGCTCGGGTCCGCGCCGTCCGGGCCGCGATTGGCCAGATCGGCCCCGGCGCAGAAATGCTTGCCCGCGGCGCAGAGCACGATGGCACGGCAGTTCCTCTCCCCGTCGAGGCGTTCGAGCGCGGTGGAGAGCTCCGCGACCATGGGCACGCTGACATGATTGTTGGGCGGGTGGCGGAGCTCGACCTCCGCCACCGTGCCGTGGAGGCCGACAGCAATGAACTCGTGGCTTCCGGACATGCCGCGCCCCCGTTTCCCCCGTGTGCGTTATGGTGCAGCCTACCCGCGACGGCTGGCGGAGACAATGCCGGGAGGCAACGAATGGGGCGGATCGAGCGCGACGGCGTCGGGATTCACTACGAGGTCAACAGCCCACGGGTCCGGCCAGAGGCCGGCCCGAGGGCAGGCTCTAGCCCGGCGGTGCTGCTGAGCCACGGCTACGGCGCGACCTGCCGGATGTGGGACGGGCAGGTGGCGGCGCTGTCGGACCGGTGGCGCGTGATCACGTGGGACATGCGCGGCCACGGGCAGAGCGACAGCCCGGACGACCAAAACCTCTATTCCGAGGCGCACAGCGTCGCCGACATGGCGGCGATCCTGCGCGCGTGCGGCGAGACGCGCGCTGTCGTCGGCGGGCTGTCGCTCGGCGGCGTGGTCTCGCTCGCGTTTCACTTGCAACATCCTGGGATGGTGCGCGCGCTGATGCTGTTCGACACCGGTCCAGGCTTTCGCAACGAGGCGGCGCGGGCGGAATGGAACGCGCGCGCGGTGCAGCGCGCCGAGGACATCGAGGCGCGGGGCATCGCGGCGCTGGGGGCGCGAGCGGAGACGCGCGCGGGCGAGCA
>DATFDN010000572.1:0-4380 GCA_035252035.1 Acetobacteraceae bacterium
TCGAGCACGCCGCCGTGCTTGACGCCGAGCGGGGCGAGGAGCGCCAGGTTCGCGAACCGGCGCGTGTCGCGCACCGCCATCTCCGCCGCGACCCATCCGCCGAACCCGGCGCCGGCCAGGGTGGCGCCCTCCAGACCGAGGACTTGGGCGAGGTCAAGGTAAAGGTAGGCGAGATCGTCGATACCGCCGATCCAGTCCGGAAGCGGATCGCGGCCCCAGCCGGGGTGAGTGGGCAGGATCACGCGGAACTTTTGCACGAGCGGATCGAGCCAGTCGCGGTTCGGCGCGACGCCCTCGCCCGCGTCAAGGAGCAGGAGAGGGCGGCCGTTGCCGCGTTCCTCGAATTCCAAGTCCACACCGGCGACGGCGAGCGATTGCCTCATTGGGCGCCGCCCGCTCCCTCTCCCTCGGCCGCGGGAGAGAGGGTCGGGGTGAGGGGGCTCGCTCCTGGTGCGCCATACCTGGCCGGCGTAGTCACGCCACCTCCGCCGCCAACCGCCCCAGATGATACGCCGTGTCCCCGAACGTGTGCTCGATCACCATGCAGCGCCGGAAGTAGTGGCCGACCGCGTACTCCTCGGTCATGCCGATGCCGCCGTGCAACTGGATCGACTGCTGCGAGACGAAGCGCGCCGCCTGCCCGTATCCCACCTTGGCCATCGACATGCTGCGCGCCCGCTCGGCCGCGTCCGGCTCCTCTACGCTCATGGTGGCGAGCATCGCCATGCTGCGGCCCTGTTCCATCGACATCAGCATTTCGGCGAGCCGGTGCTGCACCACTTGGTTCTGACCAATTGGCTTGCCGAACTGCTCGCGCGTGCGCGCGTAGTCCAGCGTCATCGCGTGCATGGTCTCCATCGCGCCGACCACTTCCGCGCCCATGGCGGCGATGCCGGCCTGCGCCACGCGTTCGATAACCGGGAAGCCCTTGCCGACCTCGCCCAACACATCCGCCTCAGTCACCGGCACGTTGTTCAACGCCAGTTCGGCCGCGCGAGTCTCGTCGCGCAGCGTGTACCCGCGCCGAGCCAATCCCGGCGCGTGCGCATCCACCAGGAATAGGGTGATGCCGTCGGCGTCGTCCCGCGCGCCCTCCGTGCGGGCGCTGACCACGATCTTGTCGGCGGAGTCGCCGTGCATCACCACGCTCTTGGACCCGTCCAGCACCCAGCCCTTGCCGTCGCGCTTGGCCGTGGTCGCGACATCGCTCAGATCGTAGCGCGCCTGCCGCTCGCCATGCGCGAAGGCGAGCTTCATGCGCCCCTCCGCGATGGCGGGCAGGATCGCATTTTGCTGATCGGCGTTGCCGGCGAGGCGGATTGCGGTGCCGCCCAAGATCACCGTGGCGAGATAGGGCTCCAGCGCCAGGGCGCGGCCCATCGCCTCCATCACCAGCATCACTTCCACGGGGCCGCCGCCGAAGCCGCCATGCTGCTCGGCGAAGGGGAGACCCAAAAGGCCAAGCTCGGCGTAGCGGCTCCAGAGATCGGCGCTCCAGCCCGCCGGCTCCTTCAGGTAGGTCTTGCGACTTTCGAACGCGTAGCGATCCGCCATCAGGCGATCGACGCTGTCCTTGAGCAGCCGCTGCTCGTCGGTGAGTTCGAAATCCATCAGAGCCTCAACACCGCCTTGGTCAGGATGTTCTTCTGGATCTCGTTGGTGCCGCCGTAGATCGAGGCCGCGCGCAGGAACAGGTAGCTGCCGGTGGACTGTTCCAACCCCTCGGCCAGCGCGTCGGGCTCGTTCGCGAACGCGGCCAGCTCTCGCGCCCAGTGCGGCATGGCGAGCGGCCCCCCGACATCCATCGCGAGTTCCGTTGTCGCTTGCAGCAGCTCCGTGCCCTTCACCTTCAGCACCGACGACAGCGGATCGGGTCGCCCGTCGCGCTGCTTGGCATGGGCCGAGACCACGCGGTACTGCGTGATCTGCAACGCCTTCATGTCCACCTCGATCTGCGCCACGCGCCGGCGGAACTCGTCGTCCTGGATGAGCGGCCTGCCGTTCGCCTTCACCTGCCGCGCCATCTCCTTGGCGGCACCGATGCGCTCGCGCGACTTGCCGAGGCGCGCGATGCCCACGCGCTCGTTGCCGAGCAGGAACTTGGCCACGTCCCAGCCCCGGTTCTCCTCGTGGACGCGCATCGAGACCGGCACCTTCACCTCGTCGAAGAACACCTCGTTCAGGTGGTGCTCGCCGTCAATCGAGACGATCGGCCGGACGGTGATGCCGGGTGTCTTCATATCGATCAGCAGGAAGGAGATCCCCTCCTGCCTCTTCGCCGCGTTCGGGTTCGTGCGGACCAGGACAAAGCACCAGTCCGCGTTATGCGCGGTCGAGGTCCAGATCTTCGAGCCGTTGACAACGTAGAAATCACCCTCGCGCCGGGCGGCGGTCTTGAGCGCGGCGAGGTCGGAGCCGGCGCCCGGCTCACTGAAGCCCTGGCACCACCAGTCATCAAGGTTCCTGGCCCGGTCCAAGAACCGGCGCTTTTGCTCATCCGTGCCGAACTGGATCAGGACCGGGCCGATCATGGTGATGTTGAAGGACAGAAGCTCGGGCGCCGGGGCGGCCAGGTTCTCCTCAATGAAGATCATCCGCTGCACGGGCGACCAGCCGGTGCCGCCATACTCCACCGGCCAGTGTGGCGCGGCCCAGCCCTTGCGGTTGAGGATGCGCTGCCAGGCCACCGTGTCCTGCTTGCGCGGCGGATAGCCAAGCCGCATCCGCTCGCGGATATCGGCGGGCAGGTTGTCGCGGATGAAGGCCCGCACCTCGTCGCGGAACGCGATCTCCTCGGGCGTGAACCGGAGGTCCATCGGTGTCCCCTTTGCCGTTTCGTATGCCGGCCGGGATGTTGGCAGTCCGGGAGGGCGGGGGCAATACGATGGTCGGACGGATCAGCGGTCCTGAGCGCCGTGCCACACACGCAGGATGACGACGGTTCCTGCCTCCGTGACCCGATACACGATGATGTAGGGCCTGATCGCCACAAGTTCCCGCGTGCCGGCCTGCCGGCCGGGGCGGCCCCGGAGCGGGAAGGTTGCCAGACTATCGCCTCCGACCACCAGTTCGCGGGCGACACGGGCAGCCGCGACCGGGTTGTCTACTGCGATATACCGAGTGATCCGGGCAATGTCGGCAAGCGCCTTGGCCCGCCATAGTACCGGCACGCTTTAGCGAGGCTCTGGAGGGGCAGCCTCGAATTCGCCTGCGGCAAGCCGCAGCAGCCACGCGCGAACCGCCTCGTGCGGGACAGTGCGAGGGTCAGCGTCGGATTCAGCGATGGCTGCTGCGAGGGCGCGTGCCTCAGCCGGGTCATCTTCGATCAGGGGCACCGAACTGTTCATGGAGCGACTATGGGATGTCCCGCCGATAACCGCAAGCCTCTCCGGCGATGGCGCAACGAAAATGGCGTCGCCCGGACGACATGGCCCGTCTGCCAGCGGTTTCTGATCGCCGTTCATCCCACTGGAAGCGCCAGGGCGCTTCCGGCCAACGCTAGCCGCTACTGCTTCGCGCCCTCGACAAACGTCCCCTGCCAGTCCGTGACACCTTCGAAGCTGGACAAGTCTATTTTGGAGCTATAGGTGCCCACCCCAGCTCCATTCGCGTAGCGCCCAGTGCCGCTGACCGTGTGCCACGATCCGCCTCCGACCGACTGAGGCTTGCCATCGATGACAATCGGCGTGGAGTAGCCATTGAACTCATTCAACATGGTGCCGTCGGCAGCTTTGTAGAAGATGAAACCGTGGTGGGGTCCGGTTCCCTTGACCGTGTCGTAGTAGAGAACCTCTGTTTCAGTCGCGCCATCAAGGAACGGCGTCTTGCCCGTGCTCTTGTTGACGCCTGATGACTTCACCAGCCCAAGCATGTGATCGGGATTCTCTCCAGCGGGAAGCCCGTGGTGCTCGTCAAGCTTGAAGGTGTGGGTGGCAGAGAACTGGATGGGCTCCCCCCATGGCCGGTGCGGCAACGCTCAGGCAGAGACCTGGGGCGATCAACAATTGCAGGAAAGCTCGCGCAAGGTTTTGCTTCATCGGTGTCCTCCCGTTGCAGCCGGCATTTTCCCGACGGCCGGCTTACCTGGCTTTCATTAGGTGCAGAGTAGCCATGAAACAGGCGTCCTGCAATGGTGAACTTCCAAAGGTAACTGGCATTCGCGTAGGTTGGCTGGATCATCGGGCCACGGCATCCGGCCTGTGGACCGCAACCTTCTCCAGCAGCAGAAACGCCAGAAAGAACAGCATCGCCTGGACGGCGTGGCCCGCCTCCCAGCGATTCCTGACCGCGATCCAGTCCGGCGGCAGCGTCGCGGCGGTCCAGCCGTTCAGCCGCGCGTTCATCGGCGCCACGACCAGCGCCCACTCGATCAGGCCGATG
>DATFDN010000573.1:0-3427 GCA_035252035.1 Acetobacteraceae bacterium
GAGCCGCCGCGCCGGTGGCCTCTTCTGCCGCCCCTGGCAAGGCATCCAACAGCGCCGCGCGGTTCGTGTTCCCCTCTCCCTATTGGAGCGCTGGGCAAAGGCGCTTCCGTTCGCCACCCCGAGATCGTCGCCGGACGCGTAACCCGGAACTCGCTTTGCAGGCGTGCGCCGTAACGCAACGGTGAACCGAGGCGGAACCCTATTCTACCCACCATTCTACCCACGGAACCTGAAATCCCTGGCGTCCCGTAGGGGATTCGAACCCCTGTTGCCGCCGTGAGAGGGCGGTGTCCTGGGCCTCTAGACGAACGGGACGAAGCCAGAGTCCGCTATTAGGATTTTGCGCCGTGCCGCGCAACCCTCGGGTCGGTCATGGGGCGAGCGTGATCCGGCCCCGCGCCTCCCCGGTGCGGGGATCGATCAGCACGATCCGGTCGGGGCCGCCGCCGTGAATGCTGACCGCCAGCGCGTCCCCGCTCGCCGCCAGGCCGGTGATCTGGCTGCCCGCGGGCTCGTGCAGGGTGAGGGCGATGCTGGCCGCGGACGGCACGAACCCAGCGGCGGGCGCGGGCGCCGTCTGCCGCTTGATGATCGTCGCGATCAGCACCGCCGTGCCGGCCAGGATCAGCACGCCCATCACCACCGTCGCCGTCTTCAACGCGCGCATCCACGCTCCCTTCCGCGCCCGGTCCCGGCGCGCTACCCCAGGCTCATGCCAGGCGAGGCTTCCGAAACGCTCCGTGTCGTGGCCGCCCCGGGCGACGGCGGCAAGCGGGTCGATCGGTTCCTTGCGGCGCGCATCGGCACGCTCTCGCGCAGCCGCGTCAAGGCGCTGATCGAAACCGGACACGTGTTTCGCGACGGCGCCGCGCTGGACGAGCCGGCCGAGCCGGTGCGTCCGGGAGCGGCCTACCTCGTCCGGCTCCCCCCCGTGCGCCCGGCCACGCCGCAACCGCAGGCGATCCCGCTCGCGATCCTGTTCGAAGACGATGATATCCTGGTGATCGACAAGCCGCCCGGCCTGGTCGTCCACCCCGCGCCGGGCAACGAGGACCGCACGCTGGTCAACGCCGTGCTCGCCCATTGCGGCGCGCGTCTGGGCGGCATCGGCGGCGAGCTTCGGCCCGGCATCGTGCATCGGCTCGACAAGGACACGTCGGGCGTGATGGTCGTGGCCAAGACCGAAGCGGCCCTGACCGCCCTCTCGGCTGATTTCGCGCGCCGCGAGCTGGAGCGGACCTATCTCGCCCTGTGCTGGGGCGTTCCCGCGCCCCCCGCCGAGCGCGGGGGCTGGGCGGAGATCGCGGGCGCGATCGGGCGCGATCCGCGCGACCGCAAGCGCATGGCGGTGCGCCTGGAAGGGCGCGGCAAGCCGGCGCTGACCCGCTACCAGGTCCGGCGGGCCTTCCATCAGGCGGTCACGCTGTTGGACTGCCGCCTCGGGAGCGGGCGCACGCATCAGATCCGTGTGCATCTGGCCAGCCGCGGCCACCCGATCGTGGGCGATCCCCTCTACCTGCGCCGCGTCCCCTCCCCCGCCCGTGCCCTGCCACAAAGCTTGCGCACAATATTGCTGGACTTTCCGCGCCAAGCCCTGCACGCTGCGCGGCTAGGATTCGCTCACCCAAGGACAAAGGAGCGTCTGGTGTTCGAGACCGCGCCGCCCGCCGACACACGCGCTCTGCTGGATGCGCTCGCCACGCCGGTGGGAGGTGAAAAATAAGTCAGCAATATTGACAGGACTAGGCCGGTCCTGTATATAGACACGGCGACCGCAGAGGGTGAGGCAGGCCCGCTCGGACGCGCCGTCCGGTATCAGGCCGCCAAAACGGGACCACCGCCGGGACGTCACATCCCTGCCAGCAGTATGGACTGAATCGCGGTCCACGGCGTTACAGCCTACGCCAGACGATCGGGTAGGACATTCCACCGCCGCTCTCGACGAAAGGAGCCTGTGTTGGCCTCTGCCGTCCTTAATATCGCTCCCGAGGGCAACCTATCGCGGTACCTTCAGGAGATCCGCAAGTTTCCTATGCTGACGCCAGACGAGGAACTCGATCTGGCGCGCCGCTGGCGCGACCACCAGGATATGGAGGCCGCGCACAAGCTTGTCACATCACATCTGCGGCTCGTGGCGAAAATCGCGATGGGCTATCGCGGCTACGGCCTCCCGGTGGGCGAGCTGATCAGCGAGGGCAATGTCGGCATGATGCAGGCGGTGAAGCGGTTCGACCCGGACCGTGGCTTCCGCCTCGCAACCTATGCCATGTGGTGGATCCGTGCCGCCATCCAGGAGTACATCCTGCACTCCTGGTCGCTGGTGAAGATGGGCACCACGGCGGCCCAGAAGAAGCTGTTCTTCAACCTGCGGCGGCTCAAGGGTCAGATGCAGGCGATCGAGGACGGCGATTTGCAGCCCGAGCAGGTGGCCAAGATCGCCCGGATGCTGGACGTGCCCGAACAGGACGTGATCAGCATGAACCGCCGCCTGGCTGCCCCCGACCACAGCCTGAATGCCCCAGTCCGCTCCGACAGCGAGGGCGAATGGCAGGATTGGCTGGTGGACGAGGCGGAGAGCCAGGAGAACGCGATCGCGGATCGCGAGGAGCTGTCCGGGCGCAAGGCGCTGCTCTCCTCGGCGCTGAAGACGCTGAACGAGCGGGAGCGCCACATCCTGATCGAGCGCCGCCTGAAGGACAACCCGACCACGCTTGAGGAGCTGTCGCAGCAATACGGCATCTCGCGCGAGCGGGTCCGCCAGATCGAGGTGCGCGCCTTTGAGAAGCTCCAGAAGGCCATGAAGGCGCAGATCGCCGAGCGGCGGATCGGCTCGGCCGCAACCGGCGCGGCACGCCAAGCCTCAGAGCTCGGGGTCGGCTGAGTTCTCCCACTCCCAAAGCGCGAGGAGCTGCGACCGCTCGGCCCTGAGCCGGGCGGTTCGCCTTTTGGCGAGAGCATCCAGGCCCGCCCGGGCGGCGAACGGCGCCAGGCCCGCGAGCAGCCATCCCGCCGCCGCGGCACACCAAGCGGTCGCCAGCGTGTGCCAATCGGTCGCCAGGGCGAACACAACATCCAAATCGAAGCCGGCAAGCCAGGCCGCGCGGATCGGACTGACCGCGGCCGCGCCGGTGCAGAGCGCGACGCTGCGGGCACTCGGACGGCCAGGCTCGCCGTCCTTCACGAACGCCACCACGACCGGCCAGAAGAGCATCACCAGCAGCACAGCCATGGCCGGCGCGAAGGTCAGAACCGCGCCACAGGCAAGACCCTGCACCCAGATCAGCGAGCCAGCCCCGCCGGCCGCTTGCTTCGCGTCCCGGATCCCGCTCATCCGAAGAGCATCACGGTAATCGAAAGGGCGAGCGCGGCCAGCGCCAAGCCCGCCGCCGCCTCTTGCCCCAGGCTACGCGCTGCCTCGGCGCGGGCG
>DATFDN010000574.1:0-2319 GCA_035252035.1 Acetobacteraceae bacterium
GGGCTGCTGCGCCCGCGCGGCGCCCACCTTGCGCAGGCAGCCACCGGCGCGGCGGCGCTCGGGCTGCTGCGCGAGCACACCTATGACGCCGTCGTGCTCGAGCTGGGGCTGCCGGACATGGAGGGCCACGAGCTCGTCCGGCGCATGCGCGCGGCGGGAATGCACGCCCCGGTCCTGGTCCTGTCCCGCCTGTCGCGGCCGGAGGCCAAGGTGGAGGGCTTCAGCGCCGGGGCGGATGACTTCCTCGCCAAGCTCTTCGATGGAGACGAGCTGCTCGCCCGCATCCACGCCGTGGCGCGTCGCGGCGAGAACGGTGGCAAGAACCTCAGCAGGCCCGATGTGCGTGCCGGCCCCTTGGTGCTGGACCTGAACAGCCGACAGGCGCGGGTGGAGGGCACGGACGCGCTCTTGACCCTCAAGGAGTATGCCATCCTCGAGCTGCTGATGCTGCGCAAGGGCCTCGTCCTGGGCAAGGATACGATCCTGGCCCACCTCTATCGCGGCATGGACGAGCCGGAGGCGAAGATCGTCGACGTGTTCGTCTGCAAGCTGCGCAGGAAGCTGGCGCGGGCGGGTGCGCCCGGCCTGATCCGGACCGTCTGGGGCCGCGGCTATGTGCTGCGCGAGCCGGACGCCGCGGAGCGCATCGCCACCATAAAGGCGGAGTCCCCGGGTTCCAGGTCAAGCAGCGACGCGCGTGCCCGGCCGCCGCACCTGGCCGCGGATGCGCTGGATCGCGGCCGCCAGGGTCGGCGCCGTGCCGAGCGCGTCGTAGACGTCGCCCCGGGTTGCCGCGACGTGGATGGCGTCCGCGGCGCGGTGGAGCACATAGGTCGCGCCCGCCGCGTCCCCTCCCGCGGGGACGCGCAGCAGGAGCGGGTCGCCAGCATAGTCCGTGCGCCGCTCGACTGACCGCGCTCTGCCGAGGAGGCGCGGCATCGCCTCGATCGCGGCGGCATGGCTTTTCCGCGGGCCGCGCTGTGCCCGGCCCGCGTGGGCTTGGGGAACAGGGTTCCCGCAAGGACCGACTCCAGGGCGCATGTGCCTCCCCCGGGTGCATCTCGTTGCGAAAGGGCTGCGTGCCGGCCCGCGGGGTGCTTGGGAGCGCTAACGGGTTCTGACTCGGCTACCCATTTGGCGTGCCGGACCGCCGGTCCGTTGCGGCACTCCCGGCGGTCAGCTCGACGATGCTTTGAAGCAGCGCGCCGGCATGGAACGGCTTGAGCAGGAAGCGGTCGGCGGCCTCGGCGGGTCGCCCGATGAGGCTGCCGGAGAGGCCACTGAAGAGGATCACCCGGATCAGGGGCCAGCGCCGGTGCGCTTCGGCCGCGAGCGCGATGCCGTCGAGGCCGGGGCCGAGATCGACGTCGGTCACCAGCAAGTCCGGGACCGTTCCCGCGAGGGCGAGCGCCTGCTCGGCGTCGGGCATGTCTGAGACCCGATGCCCGGCCTTGGTCAGTGCCGCAACAAGGACGGTGCAAAATCGGTCGTCGTCATCGACCAGCAGGACATGCATGGCGTCGGCCCTCGAGGCGGCCGGCGCGCGCCGGCGATGGCGGGTCGACGCACCGGACGACAGGTTCTCTGGCAATGTTGGCCCTGCATACGGCGCCATCCCACCGCGAGAAAAGTAACTCCGCAGGTACCAGCAACGCTTTTTGCCGTGGTCCATGCGCTGGCCAGGGGCGCGCGGCCCTGGTTGGAGGCACGCGTGGCGAGTCTCTGGCCGTCGCGGGACAGACGAATTCAAGAGCAAATTCCGGGCCTGTCCGGGGCGGCAAGGCGGCGGCGGCATCCGGGCGGACGCACTCCCGTGCCGGCCCGCCTCCCATTCCGTCGGGCTTTGGAGAAGGGCTCGGCGGGGGGAGGGTGATCCGTCCGCGCGCCTGGATCCCAGCTCGCGCAACATCGCCTTGTTAAAGCGAGGTTCCTTTTTCCCGAGACCCAAGTGCCAACTGTAAGAGATCATTAACAAACAAGTGTCGGTTATCCTCCCGTGACGTGTAGTTCATGCCGATTTCTTACGTAACTCGCGACCTTACTCTATCATGAGGTGATAAAATCTTTGCCTATGACCTTCTTGTCGGGAGATGTATATGGAAAATGCTCTGTTTGAACAATCCGAGACTGCTCGCGGCACTCCCTGCCACACAGTGTCATTGAGGCTCGTCCGTTCGGCCCCTCCGGTGCCGGCCGAGGTTGCCGACACTGGCCGTGTCCGGTTCGGCGCGGGGGTGCGTCTGCCGGCGCCCCGCCCCAGCGCCTGAGGCCGCCCCCGCTCAGACCCGCGCAGCCCTGTCCGCGACGGCGAACTCCATC
>DATFDN010000575.1:0-2287 GCA_035252035.1 Acetobacteraceae bacterium
GGCGCCCCGGTGCTGTTCAGCGATGATCTCGCCAGCGCCTTCTGCCGTGCCGTCAACGACTGGATCGCCGCCGAGTGGCTGGACCGCGACCCGCGCCTGCGCGCCTCGATCGTCGTGCCCCAGCTCAACGCCGAGCGCGCCGTGGACGAAATCGAGCGCTGCGCCGCCGATCCGCGCTTCGTGCAGGTGCTGCTGCTGGTTTCGGGCGAGTTGCCGCTCGGGCGGCGGCAGAACTGGCCGATCTACGCCGCCGCCGAGCGCCACGGCCTGCCCATCGGCATCCACGCCGGCAGCACGTACCGCCATCCGGTCACGCCGGTCGGCTGGCCATCAACCTACACGGAGGATTACGTCAGCCAAGCCTCGGGCTTCGCCTCGGCGCTGACCAGCCTGGTGACGGAGGGCGTGTTCGCGAAGTTCCCGGGCGTGACCGTCGTGCTCCTGGAATCCGGGGTGTCGTGGCTGCCGGCGCATCTGTGGCGGCTGACCAAGTTCTGGAAGGGGCTGCGCAGCGAGGTGCCCTGGGTGAGCGATCCGCCCACCGCCATCGTGCGCGAGCGCGTCCGGCTGACCATCCAGCCGCTGGACGCGCCGGACGACCCGGCGCTGCTGGAGCGGCTGATGGAGCACCTCGGCTCCGACGCAATGCTGCTGTTCGCAACCGACTACCCGCATTGGCAGTTCGAGGGGACGGAGGCCCTGCCGCCCGGCCTTGACGCCGGGCTCGCGCGCAAGATCATGGTGGACAACCCGCGCCGCACCTATCCCAGACTGAAGGAGACCGTGGCATGAACATCCACGTCGCCGCCCGGCCCGCCGCGACGGCGGAGGCCGCATCCCGGCTCGCCATCGCCGATTGCGACATCCATCCGCGCCTGAAGTCGGTCACGCAGCTCTATCCGTGGCTGTCGCGGCGTTGGCAGGAGCACCTCGCTGCCTTCGGGACCACCTACCGCCAGCCTTGGCAGAAGGGGCCGGCCTACCCCAAGGCGCAGCCGCAAGCCTCGCGCCGCGACGCCTGGCCGCCCGGCGGGGGGACGCCGGGCAGCGATCTCGGCTTCATGGCGGCGCAGCACCTTGATCCCAACAACGTCGCGCTCGGCATCCTGAACCCGCTGCAAACCGGGCAGGGGGTGCAGAACATCGGCCTGTCCGCCGCGATGTGTCGCGCCACGAATGAGTGGCAAGTGGCGGAGTGGACCGGGAGGGACTCCCGCCTGCGGGCTTCGGTGGTGGTTCCGTACGAGGATGGCCCCGCCTCGGCCCGCGAGATCGAGCACTGGGCCGGCAACCGGCACTTCGCCCAGGTCTTGCTGCTGAGCCGGACCGCCGAGCCGCTGGGGCACCGCCGCTACTGGCCGATCTACGAGGCTGCGGCAGCGGCGGGCCTGCCGGTCGCGGTCCACGCCTTCGGCTATGGCGGCTGGCCGATCTCGGCGGGCGGCTGGGGGTCGTTCTACATCGAGGAGATGGTCGGCCACGCCCAGGCCGCCGAGGCGGTGGTGGCGAGCCTCGTCATGGAGGGCGTGTTCGCGCGCATCCCCGCTTTGAAGCTCGTCATGGTGGAGGGTGGCTCGGCCTGGGCCGCCGCGCTCGCCTGGCGGATGGACAAGCATTGGAGAAAGCTTCGCCAGGAGGTGCCGGACTTGGCCATGGCGCCGTCCGAATACATGCGCCGGCAGGTCTGGTACACCACCCAGCCCATCGAGGAACCGGAGCCGCGCCAGCAGCTTGCCGAAGCGATGGGGTGGATCGGCTGGGACCGCATCCTGTTCGCCACCGACTACCCGCACTGGGATTTCGACGACCCGGCCCACGCGCTGCCGTTGCGGATGACCGACGCGCAGCGGCGCGGGCTGTTCCTGGAGAATGCAAGGGCGCTCTACAGAATAAACTGATCGGCGCCTCAGCCCTCCCGGAAGGGGAGGCTTATCGCGCATAGGGCGCAGGGCAAGATGTGGACGAGGCCGGCGGGCAGGTTGCCTGCCCGCCGGGCATCAGATAGCCCACCGGACGTGCGTGAGGACGCCTGCATGGTCGATCATCCCGCAGTGTCGCCATCCTCACAACGACGTGAATGGGCCGTTAACTTCTTGTCTCGAATTCGTGACGAAAATCACCTCGTGCCACCCGGCGTAAACTTTGGCCTTTACGCCGTCATTCCCGCGAAAGCGGAAATTTAGGGAACCGCGCGGTACTCGGTGCGTGGGGGCCTGGATGCCCGTATTCGCGGGCATGACGGTGTGGGTGAGGATCAGCGGCGGTTGGTATCAGACAGGAATTTCCC
>DATFDN010000576.1:0-4687 GCA_035252035.1 Acetobacteraceae bacterium
GCCGCGCCGGTGCTGCTGGCGGGCGCCGGGGCGCTGTCGGATCTGCGGGTGTTCAACCTGCTCCTCTCCGATGCCGCCGATCTGAGCGGACGCGGGGAACTCTGGCCGTATTTCGAACAGGCGGCCTCACGCTCGCCGTGGTTCGGCTGGGGCGTGGGGGCGGGGAATGTGGTCGTCCCGCAGGACAGCGAGGTGGTATCACAGATGCACACCTGGGCCGCCCACAACGAGTGGCTGCGCCTCCTCGTGGAAGGCGGGCAGCTCGGCCGCGCCGCCCTGGCGGGATTGTTCGCGCTGTGGGCCTGGCGACACACGCGTCCGCTGTCATACGCCGAGCGGGTCATCATGCGGCTGGTATTCGTCGCGCTGGCGTGTCATGCCTGCACCGACAATGTCTTGATCTCGACATCGGCCTGCGTGCTCTTCGCCTTTTGCGCCGCCGTCTTCGCGCGCGGCGCGCTGGAGCGGGAGGCGTCGGGATAGGCATAGGTGAAGCTCGGAGCCGTTCTTGGCCATGCGCCTGCTTGCTTTCGTCTGCCTCGCGACCGCCGCCCTCGCCCCCTTGCCCGCCGCCGCTGCTGGCGTGGCGTTCGTCATCAACTCCGGCGCCGCCTCGGTCAGCCTGATCGACATGACCACGCACAAGGAGCTGTCCCGCATCCCGGCGCTGCGCGAGCCGCACCATTGGGCGCTGTCGCCGGACGGGGCCTCGCTGGTGGTCGGCGACTCGGCGGGCAACGCCCTGCTGCTGCTGGACCCCGCGACGGGCGCCGTGCAGCGCCGCGTGACCGTCGCCGATCCCTACCAGCTCGGCTACAGCCCGGACGGCAAGCTTCTGGTGGTGAACGGGCTGGCGCGCAACCAGGTGGACATCTACGACGCGCGCAGCTTCGCCCTGGTGAAGCGCTTCCCAATCCGCTCCATGCCGAGTCACCTGGCCTTCGCGCCCGATTCGTCGCGGGTGTTCGTGACCTTGCAGGGCACCGACCGGCTGGCCGCGTTTGATCTGAGGGCGATGCGCCCACTCTGGGATGTCGCGGTCGGCAGCACACCGGCCGGCGTGTTGTGGCATGACGGGCATCTTTTGGTGGCCGACATGGGGACCGATCACCTGGTCGAAGTCGATCCGGCGGATGGGCGCGTGCTGCGCCGAATCGTGACCGGCAAGGGCGCGCACAACCTTTTCCTCTCGCCCGACGGGCGGGTGATCTGGGTGAACAATCGCGTCGCCGGCACGACCGAGGAGCTGGACGCCAAGACGTTCGCGCCGATCCGCACCTTCCACATCTCCGGCGGACCGGACGACCTGGCCTTCGCACCCGACGACAAGGTGTGGATCACGCGGCGCTTCGCCGAATCCGTCGCGGTGCTCGATCCGGCGAGCGGGGAGATCGCGACGATCCCGGCCGGCCGCTCGCCGCACGGAATCTTCCTCAACCCGAGCGCGCCAGGCGCGGCGAAGCTCGCGCGGAACTGACGCGCCGTGGGCGACCCGTTCGATCTCGCCGCCGGATGGTTGCAGGAGCACGCGCTCCTGCCACTGCTCTATGCGCTAGGGCTGATGCGCTGGGAGGAGGTCTCGTTCGGCTGGGCCTTGTTCGCCCTGTATGGCGCGGCGCAGGTCGCCCTGACTTATGCGATCTGCGTGCCGCTCGAACGCTGGCGCCCGGTGGAACACTGGTCCGACCGGCGGGCGGTGAGCGTGGATGTGCTCTACACGCTTATTTCGCGCGTCGGCGTGCTGCCACTTGTCACGTTCGTCCTGTTCTATCAGGCGCAAGTGGCGCTGAATGGGTGGATGGCCGATCATGGCTGGGTGCCACCGATGCTGGAGACCATGTTTCCCAGCCTGTTGGGCCATCCGGTGCTGACCTTCCTCTGCTACGCCGCGATCCTCGATTGCGTGGATTACTGGCGGCACCGCCTGTCGCACCGGTTCCGCTGGTGGTGGGCGCTGCACGCATTGCATCATGCGCAGCGGCAGATGACGTTCTGGTCGGACGACCGGAATCACTTTTTGGACGATTTGATCGCTTTCCTCCTGTTCGGCGCGGTGGCGCTGGCGATCGGGGTGCCGCCCTTGCAGTTCCCGGTCCTCGTCCTGCTGCTGCGGTTCGTGGAAAGCCTGTCGCACGCCAATGCGCGGGTTTCCTTCGGCTGGCTCGGGAACCGGCTGCTGGTCTCTCCGCGCTTCCATCGTGCGCATCACGGGGTGCTAGCGGCGGGGCAGCGGAGCTGCAATTATGGCGCTGTGCTTCCCTGGTGGGACATGCTGTTCGGCACTGCCGACTTCGGGCGCGCGTATGCGCCGACCGGCGTGCCGGGGGCCGAACCGGCGCTGGAGAGCGGTACATATCTGCGTCAGCAATGGGCGGGGATCCGCCAACTGGCAAGGGACTTGGGCGGGCGTCGTCGGACTTCTCTGACTATTGGACGCAGGAACGTGTAACCCTTTGCCGGTCGCCGCGTTAGGCCCGGGACCGGACGGGATGTTTCCGCCCGGCATGGGGGACTTCGCATGGATCAGCTTACCGAGATGTTGGTCACGCAGCTCCGGGACGCGCATAGCGCCGAGAAGCAAGCCATTCAGGGAATGAAACGGAGCCTGCGGAAGGTGACAGACCCCAAGCTGCGGGAAGGGATCGAGGCGCATATCGAGCAAAGCGAGACGCAGCGGGGGCGCGTGGAGCAGGCACTGTCGAGCCTCGACGCCCGGCCGGGCCGGCGGGTGTGCGAGGCGATGCGCGGGCTTATCGAAGAGGCGCAGCATGAGCAGGAGGAGCAAGAGAAAGGCCCGCTCCTTGACCTGGTCACGATCGCTGCCCTCCAGCGCATCGAACATTACGAAATCGCCGCGTACGGCACCATGACCGAGCTCGCGCGCGCACTCGAGAAGACCGAGGTCGCCGACCTGATGGCGCAGACGCTGGAGGAGGAAAAGGCGCAGGATCAGCGTCTGACCGAGGTGACACGCAGTAGCGTCCTGCCTGCCGCGCTCGAGGGCGGGGAGGAGGAAGGCGAGGAAGAGGGGGCGCATAGGCGGTCGGGGCGGAAGGGTTCCGCCAAGCGTTCGGGATAGCTCTCTCCGCCATCAAGGGCGGAGAGCGGTGTGCCGACCCGCGGGCGATGTGTGAATTTCGCAAGACTTAACTGGCACATCCAACAAAACTCGTGCCGCCAGAGACGTACATTGGACGGCCGGCTCAAGCTGGCCGTCCACCGCCCGCTCCGCTAAGGTCCGGCGAAACACGTCCAGGGAGGCCATAATGTCGATCACCCGCCGTGCCCTGATGGCCGCCGCCGCCGCGACCACCGTCTCTGGCGTTCCGCGTGCCCACGCCCAGCGTCCCCTTATCCGCGTGGGCGTGATGAACGATATGTCCGGACCCTATCGCGACGTGAACGGCCCGACTGGCGTGGCCTGCGCGCGCCAGGCGATCCAGGAGTTTAATCCCGGCGGCTTCGATATCGAGCTGCTGTCGGCCGACCACCAGAACAAGCCCGATGTCGCGGTCTCACTCGCCCGGCACTGGTTCGACCAGCAAGGCGTGGACGTGATCGTGGACGTGGCCGCCTCGTCCTGCGCGCTGGCGCTGTCCTCGGTCTGCCGGGAGAAGAACAAGGTGCTGCTGCCAACCAGCACCGCGACCTCGGACCTCACGGGGAACGCCTGCTCGCCCAACACCATCCATTGGGTGTTCGACACCTACATGGAGGCGAAGTCCACCGGCGGGGCGATGGTGAAGGCCGGCGGGGATTCCTGGTATTTCATCACACCCAATTATGCATTCGGCCAGTCCTTGCAGCGCGACACCACCAACTTTGTCACCAAGGCGGGCGGGAAGGTGCTGGGCGGCCGGCTCTACCCGTTCCCGGACACGACGGACTTCTCCTCGATGTTGGTGCAGGCGCAGTCGTCGGGGGCAAAGATCCTCGGCTTCTGCGGCGCCGGCGCCGACCTCATCAATTGTCTTAAGCAGGCGAAGGAGTTCGGTATCACACAAACCATGAAGCCAGCTGCCCTGGTCGCCTACACGACGGACATCCACTCGATCGGCCTTGATACGGCACAAGGATTGCGGTTGTCCGAGACCTACTATTGGGATCTGAACGAGCGCACGCGCGCCTTTCAGAAGCGCATCCAGCCCAAGGTGACGCTATGGCCGAACATGGCCCAGGCGGGCGATTACTCCTGCACGCTGCATTACCTGAAGGCTGTGGCCGACATGGGACCGGCGGCGGCAAAGGCCGACGGCCGCGCCACGGTTGCGCGGATGAAGGCGATGCCGACCGATGATGACTGCTTCGGTAAGGGGCGCATTCGCGAAGATGGGCGCAAGATCCATCCGGCGTATCTGTTTGAGGTAAAGGCGCCGGGGGAGAGCAAGCAGCCATGGGATCTCTACAAGCTGGTGAGCACAACCCCGGCGGAAGAGGCGTTTCGACCATTGAACGAGGGCGGGTGCTCGTTGGTTAAGGGATAGGGATCGAGCTGGGCACCCCGCCGATCAGCTCCAAAGGAAGCCGATTCCGAGCAGAAGCACAAAAGCTGTTGCCGAGCCGGCGAGCGGCAGCACGGCCGCGATTCTCGGCTGCCAGGTGGTGTCGCTGGTTATTTGACGAGAGCTGCGCAGCGCGGTCGAGGCTGCGTCTCTTGCCGCGCGCAGGAGGCCTGCATTTCCCGTCG
>DATFDN010000577.1:0-7061 GCA_035252035.1 Acetobacteraceae bacterium
GGCGTCGTTCGCGGGGCCGGCGGCCTCGCCCAGCACCTCGCGCGGCAGGCTGAGATAAACCGGTCCGGCGGGCGAGGCGGTGGCAACCTCCATCGCGCGGGCGACGACATCGGCGATCTGGTCGGGGCGGCGCAGCTCGTAGTCCCATTTGACGAACTCGCGCAGCATTCCCGCCTGGTCGAACATCTCCTGCGCCCAGTGGATATGCACGTCGCGCGTGCCGGACGGGCCATGTTCGGTGATGGGCGTGCGCCCAGAGGTCAGCAGCACGGGGACGCGGTCGCGGCTGGCGTCGATCAGCGCGTTGATGGCGTTCGCCGTGCCGACATTCACATGTGTCATCACCGCCTGCGGCCGGCCGGTGAGCATCGTGTAGCCATGCGCCATGCACAGCGCCGCGTTCTCGTGCGGCACGACCAGCGGGCGCGGCACCGGGCGGTTGCGCTGGGCGGCGCGGGAGAACGCCTCGATGATGGGCGCGAAGTCGGTGCCGGGGTTGGCGAAGAGGTACTCGATCCCGTGCGCGGCGAGCGCGTCAAGGTAGTCCTCGGCGGCGATGCGGGTCGTCGTCATGGTGCCGGTTCCGAATGATGCGCGGTGATTGTGCGCGCGGCGCCCGCTGCTCTCAACCCCGGCAAAAATCAGAACCCCGCTCTTGTGACCGGGCCAATGCCAGCCGTCCTGGATGCCGATCCACGGAGATAGGGCGGGACAGCGGCAGCGTATCCCCCCGCCGGCCCGTACGTGAGTGGACGGTGGGTGTGCGGAGCCGGACGAGCCCCCTATTGACGTGCCGGACTTCCAAGGGCGGGCGAAGAGTCGAGGTCAGCCCTGGCCGGCTGGGAGCGCGCGCCGTTTTCACCAAAGCCGGACCCAGGGAGTTGCGCGATCTCTCTCTGGCGTCGATCATCAACCAATGCCGATCCGCGATGCGGCAACGTGAGGGCGCTCAAACAGGCCCAAGGTGGGATCCGGAGAACTTCCGTAGCCTACAACGTCGGTGAGCCTTAGGGAGGACTGATCCATGAAGCGGTTGACAACGATTCTCGGTGTGCTCGCCTTGGCCGCGCTCCTGACTCCGCGCGAGTCGCCGGCGCAAGGTGCGCCGACTCACAGAACCCGGACTGTCGCCACCTTTGACATTGTCAATGGCGTTCCCGGAGTGCCCGAGGGCATCACCACGGACGGCCATGGGGGCCTTTACGTCTCGCTCTTCCCGCTCGACGAGATCTGGCAGCTCAACCCGGTGACGGGCGAGAAGAAAAAAGTCGCCGACGTGCCGGGCGGCGGTCTCAAGGGCGACCTCATCGGACTCGAACGGGATCCCACCGACGGCACGATCCTAGCCGCCTTCAAACGCGCGACGAAGGTCGGCCTCTTCACGTCCGACCATCCCGACTGTCGCGATCCGACCGATACGGCCACCGGGGTCTACCGCTTCAACCCCCAGACCGGGGCGGTCACGCCGTTTGTCACGCGCGGGATGGGCGTCGCACTCTGCTTTCCGGACGACGTTGCAGTTGACCCGCACGGCGATGTGTACGTCACCGACCTCGCACTCGGGGTCATTTGGAAGTTCGACCACTCCGGCCACGGCGGTGTCTGGTCGGATGATCCGTTGCTCGGCTGGACGGAACAGAGCGGAACCTGGAACTCGAGGATCGGTGCGCCGGCCGGCTATATCGGGGTCAACGCCATCGCCCTCAGCCCCGACGGTCGGTACCTCTACGCGGGCACTGACGGTGGCCCTGGCGGCGCCACCGGGGGTGGGCTGCTGGTGCGAATTCCCGTCCAGCCGGATGGCTCGGCTGGGAGGGCGGACCTCTTTGCGTCCGGTCTCGGCTCCAACGATGGGATGGAAGTGGGCCCCGACGGGACGGTTTACTTTGCCGACACCTACAACAGCGACGTCTGGGCGTTTTCGCCGGATGGCAAGCGGCGTCTGCTGATTGCCTCGCGCGACCAATTCGGGGATCCTCTGGATAACGCCACGAGCCTCGTCTACCTCAACGGCTGCCTCTACAATACGGAACTCGGCTTCTTTAAGCTGCAACAGGGCAAGGCGAACGAGACGCTGCGGAGCGTCGTGGAAATCTGCGACCTCGGCAATCCCGCCACGAAGGGCGATTATACCCCGTCTCCGGTGCTGGAGGTGGCGCCTCCGACGCCGCGTCCGCCGGCCGCGCGGCCGACATACCCGTTGTTTTCAACGCCGGGCCGCTAACCGTGGCCGCTCGACATCATCGAGGGGGTATTCCTGGCGTGAGGCCGCCATGATGCGGCCAAACGGCTGAGAGGCCGCGAGCGCCACATCGCCGTGGGTGTGCAGGGCTTGCTGCGTGGCGTCGTCATGCACGCGGCCGACGTTCAGGATGGCAATAACCTCTACGATCTGCTCAAGCGGGTAAAGCCATCCTACGCCTCGGCGCGGACCGCGTTCGCCGTCAGTAACTGAGCTGCGACTAGGGCCGCCCATAATTGTCTCACATTCGGACCTCCTTCACGCTGAAATACTTTGTACACCGAAACGGCGTCCTTCAACTGTCCTTCCCAAGATTGAGCTGGCGGCTGTCCGCAGCCTTGCGCGTCCCGTTTCGCGCCTGGAGGAAACCCGGATAGCCTGTGGCCTTGGTTCCCTCTGTCCAAAGGGCCCCGAATGACCCCCAACACCAAGCGCGTCTTCTACGTCAACGCCGTCGCCCACCCCGTCTTCCTCGAAATCCTCGCCCGCCGGCCCGACCTGCGTGTGGACCGCCTGACCAACGACAGCCCCGCCCCCGAAGCCGAGCCGGTGTTGGCGCGAGCCCACGCGTACCAGATCGGCGCCACGCGCGACGAGCTGGCGCCGCCCTATCATGGAACGGGGGAGTTGCTGGCGCGCGCGCCGAACCTGCTCCTCATCTCCTCCAACGGCGCGGGCTACGACACCGTGGACGTGGCGGCCTGCACCAAGGCGGGCGTGGCGGTGGTCAACCAGACCGGGGGCAACAAGGAGGGCGTGGCGGAGCACGTGCTGGGGCTGATGCTCGCGCTCTCCAAGCGCATCGGCGAGACGGACCGCTTCATGCGCGCGCGGCCCGACATCCCGCGCGTGGCCTTCATGGGCCACGACATCCTCGGCATGACCATCGGCATCGTCGGCCTGGGCAACATCGGCAGCCGCGTCGCCGAGTTGTGCCGGGGCCTGTTCCAGATGCGCGTGCTGGCATACGACCCGTACTTGTCCGAAGCGGAGATCGCCGCGCGCGGCGCCGAGAAGGTCGAACTCGACACGCTGCTCCGGGAGGCGGATTTCGTGTCCATCAACTGCCCGCCCACGGCGGAGACGCTGAACCTGATCGGCGCGCGCGAGTACGCGCTGATGAAGCCCACCGCCTATTTCATCACCACGGCGCGCGGCGGCATCCACGACGAGGCGGCGCTCGCCGAGGCGCTGGCGGCCAAGCGCCTCGCCGGGGCGGGTCTGGATGTCTGGGCCAAGGAGCCGCCCGATCCGGACCATCCGCTGCTGCGCTTCGATAACGTGCTGGCGAGTCCGCACACGGCGGGCGTGACGCACGAATCCCGCCGCAACATGGGCAGGTTCGCGGCCGAGCAGATGCTGGACATGCTCGACGGCAAGCGCCCGCCGCGCCTGGTCAATCCCGAGGTCTGGGCGCAGTACCGGGACCGGTTCGAGGGTATCCTAGGGTTCCGGCCGGAAGCGTGACCATAGGGGAGGGGAGAGGACGATGAGCGGAATGCTTGAGGGCAAGACGGCGCTGATCACCGGCGCCGGCGGAGGCATCGGCCGGGCGACGGCGCTGATCTTCGCGCGGGAAGGCGCGCGGGTGGCAGTGGCCGATCTGTATGCGGAGCTAGCCGCCGAGACGGCCGGCCTAGTCAAGAAAGCCGGTGGCGAGGCGGTGCCGCTCTCGTGCGACGTGACAAATCCGGCGCAGGTCGAGGACATGGTTCGCGCCACCGTCGCGGCCTTTGGGCGGCTGGATTGCGCGTTCAACAACGCCGGGATCGCCGGCTATCAGGTGGACGCCGCCGGCAAGCGGACCGCCGAATGGGCGGAGGCGTCCTTCGACCGGATGATCGCGGTGAACCTGAAGGGCGTGTGGCTGTGCATGAGGCAGGAGCTTCTGCACATGCAGGCGCATGGCGGCGGCGCGATCGTCAACACCGGCTCGATCGCGGGCCTGATCGGCCTTCCGACCTCATCGGCCTATGTCGCGGCCAAGCATGGCGTTCTGGGCCTGACCAAGACCGCCGCGCTGGAGTACGCGGCCGACAACATCCGGGTGAACGCCGTCTGCCCCGGCTATATCCGCACCCGCATGACCGAGGACACGATGCGCCGGCGCGGCGAGCAATTGATGGCGATGGTCCCGTTCCACCGGATGGGCGAACCGGAGGAGATCGCCGAGATGGTGGCGTGGCTCTGCTCGGACCGCGCCTCGTATGTCAGCGGCGCCTGCTACAACGTCGATGGCGGCTATATGGCGATCTGAGCCTCGCCCGGCGCCAAGTTCGAAGCAGGGGCGCGGCGGGCAAGCCGCTCGGCCGCCGCCGCCGCCTGCCAGCCAAGCGCGGCGCGGATGAAGCCGGCCGAGTAGGCGCGCCGCCAGCGCAGGCCAATCAGGACCGCGCTTGTCGGCGGGATCAGCGCGGCGGGCGCGAACAGGGCAGCCACCAGAAGCCGCCGGGGCAAGGCCCGCCAGACCGCGCCTTGCTCGCCCAGCAAGCGGCGCGTCACCACGGCGGAGGCTCCCTGCCAATAGAGGCGGCGCAACAGCCATTCAGGCGTGAGTCGGTCGGCCGCAATCTGGTGGCGAACCACGACGCGTGGATCATAGCGCACCGCCCGCCCACTGTCCTGCAACGTCCAGGCAAGCTGGACCTCCTCATCCGACAACAACGCGGCGCCATAGCGGCCCACGGCGGCGCGGAACCCGCCGGCTTCCAACAGCGCCGCCACGTTCACCACCATGTTAGCGGCGTACGGCTCCAACCCGCGCGGCACATCCTTGGTCCGGTATTCCCCCGGCCAGTCATGCTCGATGATCGAGAGCACGCCGCGCAGGCGGGCGGGCCACCATCGCGGCAGCGGCGCTTCCCAGGACGGGAGAATGCGTCCGCCGACCAGTGCTGGCGCGCTCGGCTCGGCGATCGCGTCCAGGATCGCACGCACCCAGCCAGGCTCCGGAATGGCATCGTCGTCGATATAGGCGATCCACTCGGACCGGGCGCAGCGGGCGCCGACATTGCGTGCCAAGCTGACGCCCGGCCGCGCCACGCGGAGGTGACGGATATTCGGCGCGGTCATCGCCAGCCGCTCGATCTCCCGCGCCACTTCGGGGGTGGAGCCGCTGTCCACAATCAGCACCTCGAAGCGGTCCGGGCGCACGCTCTGCCGACGCAGCCCGTCGAGGCAGGCGCGGAGATAGGCCGGGCGGTTATGGGTGCAGATGCAGACAGTGAGGCGCGGCGTGTCCATGCCCCGAGTGTCGTCCGGAGCCGTTAACTGGGAGTGAAAGAATGGTTAGGTTGGACGCAAGAAGTTACGATCACGTGAATGTCAAAATCGTTCCCAGCGCGCCGGCCGGCCTACGCCGTGATAGTCGAAGCCGGCCTCCCGCATGGCAGCGGGGTCGTACACGTTGCGCAGATCGACAATCACCCGCCCGCGCATCGCGCTCGCGAGCCGCTCGGGCGCGAGGGCGCGGAATTCGTTCCACTCCGTAATCAGCACCAGCGCGTGCGCGCCGGACGCGGCATCCAGCGCGTCGCGGCAATAGGCGATCGAGGGCGGCAGGAGCGGCCTGGCCTGGGCCATTCCTTCGGGATCGAAGGCGCGGATCTCGGCCCCGTCCTCGGCCAGGCGCCACAGAATGGGGATCGAGGGCGCGTCGCGCATGTCGTCGGTCTCGGGCTTGAAGGTGAGGCCGAACACCGCGATCGTCTTGCCCCGGACCGAACCGCCGCAGGCCGCGATCACCCTGGTCGCCATGCCCGCCTTGCGCGCGTCGTTCACGGCGACGACGGTTTCGACCAGGCGGGCGGGGGCGCCGAAATCCTGGGCAATCCGCATCAGCGCCAGTGTGTCCTTGGGGAAGCACGAGCCCCCGAAGCCGGGGCCGGCGTGCAGGAACTTCCGCCCGATCCGCCCATCGAGCCCAATGCCGCGCGCGACGTCGTGGACGTCCGCGCCGACCCTCTCGCAGAGATCGGCGATCTCGTTGATGAACGTGACCTTCATCGCGAGGAAGGCGTTGGCGGCGTACTTGGTCAGCTCGGCCGTCTCGATGCCGGTGAAGACGATCGGCGCCTCGATCAGATAGAGCGGACGGTACAGCCGGCGCAGCACCTCGCGCGCGCGCTCGCTCTCGGCGCCGATCACGACGCGGTCGGGGCGCATGAAGTCGGCGATGGCCGAGCCCTCGCGCAGGAACTCGGGATTGGAGGCGACATCGAAATCGAGGTCGGGGCGCGCGCGGCGCACGATATCGGCGATGCGCCGCCCCGTGCCGACCGGAACCGTGGACTTGGTGACGATAACCGCCGGGCCGGTCAACGCGTGGGCGACCTGCTCGGCGGCGGCGAAGACGTAGCTGAGATCGGCATGGCCGTCGCCGCGCCTTGTCGGGGTGCCGACCGCGATGAACACGGCCTCGGCGCCGTCCAGCGCGGCTGGAAGCTCGTCGGTGAAACGCAGCCTTCCGGCGCGGACATTGCCGGCAACGAGCTGATCCAGTCCCGGCTCGTAAATCGGCATCTTGCCGGCGCGCAGCGCGGCCAGCCGGCCAGGGTCGGCCTCAACGATCGTCACATCCGAACCGAACTCCGCGAAGCAGGCGCCGGAGACCAGGCCGACATAGCCGCCGCCAATCATCGCGATGCGCACGCTGAAACTCCGCTACCCTGATCGTTACACAACGTTTAGCATAACGCTGTCAGCCGCCGCCACCAAAGAAGGCGGCAGCGCCTCACCGCGACTGCGCCCATTCATCCACGGAATTCTGCTCACGGCGCAGGCTCTCGGCGCGTGCCTGCTCGGCGTGGCGCGCGGCCTC